>SLIM01000150.1 GCA_007135625.1 Gammaproteobacteria bacterium | reverse complement strand
GTGCAGCGCCCAGCTCAGGCGTTGCAGGTCGGGGCCGATCTCGCGGTCTTCCCATGCCGCCTGGGGCAGGCGCTGCTCCACCCGCCGAAACCAAGGCAGCGCTCCCGCTGGCGGGGCGGTGGCGGCAACCCCTCGGCCTTGGCGGCTGAGTTGGCGGAAGAGGCGCTGGCTGAGGTGCTGTTCCGAGGCGGGGAGGTGGTGGCGCCAGGGGGGCGGGAGGTGCTGGATCTCCTCCAGCCAGATTTCGGCGGCAAGGGGGGCGTGCCAGGTGCGCAGCGAGGCGACCAGCCCCTGCTGGAGCCGTTCACTGGCTACACTGTGGAGCGGGTCGTCGCCAGCGTTGCCGGATGGAGCGGCCTGACTCTCTCGGCATAACCGCTGCTGGCGACTGCGGGCGGCCTCGGGGTGGAGGGTGGCGGCGGGCGAGGCGTTAGAGGCGAGGTCGGGGTGCTGCCAGAAGGCCGACTCCACGGCGGCATCCATCTCGCGATGTTCGGGGAGCAGGCGCACGGCACGCAGTAGGCCGGGTTCGATGCGCACGGCGGGAGAGAGTAGATCGAGCAGCCGTTCCACCTGTTGCCGCTGCTGCTGCGGATGGGCGGCGGGGCTGGGGTGGCGCTCCCAGCGAAGGGCGGTGACCTGGTGACGCAGGGCAGCGGGGAGGTGGTTGGGGTCGCAGGGGAGCAGCGCCAGCGGGCGGTGACCGGCGGCTCGCAGGCGGTGCAGCAGGGTTTGCCAGAGGGCGCTCGCCGGGTCGCCGGGGGGGGCTAAGGCACCCAGGTCGGAGAGCAGGATCAGGGCGCTACCGGGGGGCGGCGGGCGGTAGTCGTGGCTGGGTTGGTTGTGAAAGAGCAGGCGGGGTGCCTCCAGCCCTTCGTAGATGACCCCATATTCTAGGGCATAGCCGGGGTAGCGGCGGGCGATCCAGCGTAGCAGGTGGGTGTGATCCTGCCAGTAGGGGATGAGGCGGTCGCTGCGGTCGTCGATGAGCTGCAAGCGGCTGCCCCAGCCGCGCCGAACTTCCAACGGCAGGCGGCGCAGTACCCGCCCTTGGCCGATGGCGCGAACGATCTGCGGCACGTCGAGCCGCTTACCCAAGTGGCGGTGGCTGAGGGCGCGATGGAGGCGGGGGTGCAATTCGCGTTGGGTGGCGAGGGGTTGGAATCGGGGTGGCGGTGGGCGGTCGTTCCAGCAGATCGGCGCTTCGCTGTCATGGAGTGCGGTTTGGGGCGGCTGGTCGCCGATCTGCTCCAGGGTGATCGGTTGCCAGAAGGGGACGGGGGCGAGGTCGGCGGGTTGGATTGTGGGGGTGGGAGCTGCCGGTTCCGGCGGGGAGACCTTGGCGAAACCCGAAACTGTCGGCAGGCAGATCGTCTCCTTTGCGGTGGCTGGCCGCTCTGCGTGTAACCCGAGCTGTTCGGCGATGTAGGCGACCCGCGCCGTATCCCCTGCGGCCAGTGCCTCCACCAGGTCGGCGCGGGAGAGCAGGCCAAGGCGGGGGGTGTTCATGGGCAGCCCGCTGGCATCTGTGGCAAGTCGCCGATCCTATGGCTGTTGGCGATATGATTTTCTGCCACTGGGTAGGTCGCTCCGTGGGGTTAGCGGGTACTGGTGCGCCCGACCCAATAACTAGGGTAACGGGCATGATGGGAGACGGCGAAGATGACGATCTCTTCACCTTCCGGGCGATAGTACAGCGAAAAGGGGAAGCCGTTGAGCATGACGCGACGCGTATTTGCGACTGCTGGCGATCCCGCAAGCGGAAAGGCCGCAGCCCTTGCGGTCGCCGCTTCGACCGCTTGGAGAAAGCGTGCGCCGAGACCCGGCTGGGCCTTATTGTAATAAGCGACCTCCGCCAAAAACTCGCGACGTGCCTCGACAACAAACCGCACACTCTTCACCGAGTGAGACGCCTGGCCTCGGCGAATACCTCCGCTGCCGGGTAACTCGCCATCTCCCCTTGATCGTAGGCACTCACCCGCCCTTCGATCTCCCGTTGCCACGCCTCCTCGATCTCCGACTGCAGCGGATCGCGCAGCGATTCAAGAAGCACCTGTACCAAGTGGGCACGCTCTTCAGGCAGAAGGGTTTGAGCCTGCTCCTCCAATTCAACCAACAGGACGGACATTACACTGACTCCTTGGAAAGGTTATGTTTACGCACCGCGAAGGCGCGAACCTGGTGTAGCAGACCCCTCATCTGCGCCGGGTCACCCTGGGCCTGGGCGATCACCGAGCGCAGCAGGTCGAGGTACTCGGCCACGCCGGGGAGTGGGTTGAGGCGCTGGTCGATGGCGTTCACCCGATCCTCGGCCACCAGCTCTGCCGCTACCTGCAGGAAGGGTCTCTTTTCCTTCTCCACCACAATCTGCAGCCCCTCCATCTGCGGGAAGTGGGCGGCACCGCGCCGTATCAGATGGTCGAGAAATGCCTCCCGTTCGCGAACCACATCGGGCGGGTCGAGGGGGAGGACGAAGCAGCGGCGCAGAAAGGCATCGGGCAGGGTGCGCTCTTCGTTGGTGGTGATCAGTACCAGCGGGGCGGTGCCCTGTACCGTTACCGGTGCGTCCAGCCCTTGGGGCTGAAACGAGGAGACTCCGAGGGCCTCCAGTAGCCCGTTGGGTACGTCCGATTCGGCCTTGTCGATCTCGTCAATCAGCACCACGCAGCCGTTGCGGTGGCTACCGCCGTCCGGTTGCGGCGGTGGGGTGTGTTTGAGGTGAATCGCTTGGTCGCTGGCCTCGTCCCAGTTAAAGGCCCACCACAGGGGGCCGGGGGCGATGAAGCGCTTGACGTGCATCTGCTCCCGGATCTGGTCGCGGTCGGTGCAGAGCGCACCCTGCAACTGGGCCTGAGCCAACCGCTCTACGGCATCAAAGTGCCACAGCAGGTCGCGGGATTCGGTGCGGGCATCGACTACGAAGGGGATGAAGGCCCGCCCCAATGCCTTGGCAGCAGCGCGGGCGAGCTGGCTCTTGCCGGTACCCGGCTCGCCACGCACCAGCAGCGGGCGACCCGCTCCCAGCGCGGCGTTGATGGCGTGGATGGCGTTCTCCTCCAGCAGATGGACGTGGGCGGGGGTGTTGCCGATGGGTTGCAGGTCGATTTTGGTGTTGGGGGGGTGGGTGATGAAGGTCATGGCTTATTATTACGCTCTTTCGATGGTTCTTGGGGCAATGCAGAGGAGTCGCTCGGCTCGGCCAGGGGGATGGTGTCACGATACCAGCGGTAGCGGCGCTTTTCTTCGGCAAGACCGGGCTGGCTGTCCAGGCGCACGAAGACCACAGGCTTCCAAATTTTTTTGAGTTCTGCAATAAAATTGTCCAACTTCTGCTGGTACGCCTTGTCCTCCACTGTTTCCACAATGAAATAACGAGTTTTTCCATCCCCTTTGGTTCGGTGCTCCAGCTCATCCACGGCGATCTGCACGCGCTCATTCGGTCGATCGTCGGACTCGGTGTAGTTGTCGAAGTGGTACTGATACCAAGCCTCTTCCACCTTCTTCAATGCCATTTCCGGCCTGATTTTATTGGAGAGGTGATGGGTGAAGGAGAGCTCCCGCGCCTCGCCCTTGGGGTCAAAGCCATTCTCCGCTGGGTTGGGTATGGCGTATCGACCATGTGGAAATTCATTGGGGTTCCGGCGAACACAGGGTTCGAAGGGCTTGCGATCCACCCCGGCTAGGATCACCCCGGCCAGCGTGCGAATCGCCACCGGCAACTCGAAGATGGCATGGTGTACATCCAGCTTGTGGCTGCGTATATGCTTCACGATGTCATGGTCGATCAGCGCGGGCAGCAGGTGGTTGAGCAGATCGGAAATCGCTTTGCAGCCGTCGGTATCCTGTTCGCGTTGCAACGCATCCCAGGTCGTCTGACAGCACTCCAACATTCTGGGTATGTCACTTTCCAGCAGTGCGATACAGACTTTTGTAGCGTTACACGCTAACGGTCGCGCCAACGCATCTCTTGCACTAGGATGCCGGTCTAACAGCTTCTTTATTAGCTCAAGGAAGGCCTGGCGACGTACCAGCCGCTCGTCGTAGCCACACAGCTCCTGCAGCTTGGGGTCATCAATAAAGCGGGCGACCGGAGTAAACCAGAGGGTCTTGGGATCCTCAATACCAGCATTATGGGTAATAACGCCAACGATGGTACGACCCACAACCACAGGACTACCGGAGGCCCCCTTCCAGCCTGATGGGGCATTGGGGGCGTGCAGGTTAGTCAGCTCGAAGCGAATATCCCGGGTCGGTTTAATGAGGACTTTACCGCTCATGGCAAATGATTTGCCATACTTGTCTGCGTACACCCCCGCCGCCTCAGCGAATCCTTCGCTCTCCCACTCCAGGTTGCCGAGGGCGTGGGTCTGTTCGGAGAGGGTGAGAATAGGCCGTACTTCGGCAGGTACGTTGCACTCAATGAGGGCCACGTCGATCTGCTGACACATCGCACCACCCAGCCGATGGGCGGCCTTTGCATCTTCCCATTTGCTGGGGCATGGCTCAAGTTTACTGTGAATCCAGGAGAGTTTGATCGGCCTGCTGCGATCCCACCCATTCAGCACATGGGCAGCGGTGAGTACCCGTTCGGAGGCAATGGGAAAACCGGTGCCGACGTTACCGGTTTTACCCTGGGTAGGGACAAAAACCTCGCAGATGCAATCCTTCCAGTTCACTCCCGCCCCCCATACTGTTACTATCAGTCGAGGGTGCGCTGGCTGTTGATCGCAAATGCACCCGATTCACTCGCCTCTTCATCCTCCCCCCGAGGAAATGGCCGGAGCTTCAACCGCAACCGATGGCTAGCCACATCGCGCTGGCTCCCCTTGACCCCAATATCGAGGGCAAAGAGCTTGACACCAAAATTGGCACCCTTGTCCTCCTCGGCGACGAGGGCGACTTCGAGTTCGATCTCCTGCACCTCAAAGGCGATATTCTGCTCTCGGCCCTGCTCTTGGGCCTGTTGCAGCTCCTCGCGCAGGGTGAGGATAAGATCGGTAAGGGGAAGTTTGCTCATGGGGCGGTACTCCGGTGGATGCAGTATATTCTTCTCGGTGTCGCGTGAGATACAAGTCGATATGGTATGGTGTAAATTGGGTACTCTACCATATACATAACGTTTATGCAAGGCCCCAAGCAACGCTTTTTTGCAAAATCTTTGCTGGTAACGTTCACAGGGTATCCAACACCTCCCGCCGTGTCGCAGGGTATCCAGCGTAGACTATAGTGACGCTAGAAACCCCCTGCAACGCTAAGACCCCCCAGCAACGATAGGCCGTCCATCCAGACTAACGCGGTTATGCTCCTGCTGGTAGCGTGCCAACCCCTCTTCGCCCTTAGCCTGTAGCCATGCGTCAAGGG
>SLIM01000321.1 GCA_007135625.1 Gammaproteobacteria bacterium | reverse complement strand
TAATCACAACTGGCTCCTTAGGGACATCTCGCATCCCAGCCGTCACCCCGGTCTCCACCTCGGCGATTGCATCGACCACCTCAAGACCGGCGACCACCTGACCAAACACCGCATAGCCCCAGCCGTCAAAGCTCGGGTAGTCGAGGTTGGAGTTGTCGCGGTGGTTAATAAAAAACTGCGAGGTGGCGGAGTGGGGGGCGTTGGTGCGGGCCATGGCGATGCTGCCGCGCAGGTTTTTCTTGCCGTTTTTCGCCTCGTTCTCAATCGGATCACCAGTCGGCTTGCGCTGCATCGCGTGATCGAAGCCGCCTCCCTGAATCATAAAGTCGCGAATCACCCGGTGAAAAATGGTGCCGTCGTAGAAGCCATCATCGACATAGGTCAAAAAATTGCGCACCGACTCCGGCGAGCGCCGGGGATCCAGCTCCAGCTCCATGGTACCTAGCGAGGTCTCGATCAGCACCCGAGGGGCGCTGCTGGCGTGGGCAAAGGGGGAGAGGGCAAACAGGGTAAGCAGTAGCAGGGGTCGTAACATCAATAATCTCCAGGTAAACTTACGGGTTCAAGAGGGGGCAGCGAGAGCCGCTAGCCCTTCGGTGATGGGGGACAAGCCGGGGTGGGGCGGTGAGTAGCCCCCCCCGATCACCGCTAGGGCGTGCAGTATAACATAGCGGTCGCCCGTCCGATTCTCGTACCCGGTAAGGGTTCTCCTCAATCGGTTTGAAGGTAGTGTATATCGCCTTCGCTTTGGTCTGTATACATTCTCAAAATCAATCGTTGAAATCCCCTCTCCTTGAGTCGATAAAATGTATATCGCCTGCGTTTCGATCCGATCTGTATACATTTTCAAAATAAATTGTTGAAAGCTCCCCTCCTTTAGTCAATAATTCAGACCAACCCCCTCCCGCCAAATAGGATCGCCCCATGTACCACGCTGTCGATCTCTCACGTCGTCGTCTGCTAACCGCCGCTGCGGCCCTACCGCTAGCCGCACTTCCTCTGCAAGGGATCGCCCGGCAGATGCCACTTGCGCAGATCTCCCTCATGCACCCAGTACGCTTTTTCGGCGGACTGCTGTTCGATGTAGCCTATGCCGTCGTCGTCGATGTCACGAGCAGCGGCTACGGCAGCGAATGGGTTCGAGGAGAGATTCAGGCGCTCCGCGAGCGCTCCGCGACCCCAGCCGTTGCCAGCGCCTTGCCGCGCACCCTCTCCGCCCCCCCGAGCGGCGAGACCCGCTTTTCCCATCCGGTCTACAAGGTCTCGGTAGTGCGCATGGGCATTGTTGACTGGCAAGCGCACGAACGCCGACAGATCGCCCTCCGCCTGCAAGACCCGGCCCAGCGACAACGCTTCGAGACCTTGCGCGACTACCTCAAAGAGGAGAAGATTCGGGTCAAACTCGCAGATGGCGAATACTCCCAGCGGGTCACCAGCGACACCACCCCCGACGACCTGGCCACCCTCGACTGGCTGCACATCGACAGCGAGCGAGTCCCGCTGCACTACAAGAACCTCATTGATGCAACAGGGGTTAAGGTGTTTGAGAACTGGTACGTCTGATTGACCATGATACGCCTACACCACCTCATTCTCCTCACCGCCCTGTGCGCCATCGCCCTGCCGACCCTCGCACAGGAGCGCGGCAGCCTCTCCGTCGTAGAGGTACAGACCATGCGTAACGCACAGATACGCATCGCCCTCCCGGGCGACCCTCCCCAAGGTCGCCCGATCCCCGCCACGATCACCCCGGCGCAGTTAATTCGCGCCGAACTCCTCGACTTCAGCGGCCAACCCCTCACCGCACTTCCCCCCTGGTTGAGCAAGTTCACCCAACTGCGCCACCTCAACCTCGCCAACACCGGAGTACGAATCGGCGGAGTCGAACCGATGCGCTCCATGCCCCATCTGGAGATCGTCAACCTCTCCGGAAATCCGTTGTTCGACCGAGGGGGTGATGCCACCGCGAGCAACGCCCTCTGGGCCGCCCTGCCCAACCTGCGCGACCTAAACCTCGCCAACACCGGCGGCACCACCGCCCACTACGGCAACCTTGGCCAACTGCGCAACCTCCACCGGCTCGACCTCTCCGGCAACCGCATCGAGTCGCTCGGCGACCTCAAACTGGCCAGCCTGAGCCGCTTGCAGCACCTCACTCTAGCGCATAACGCCCTGCGCAATCCCGACCCCAAGGAACTCCCACAGGCCAGCTTGCAGAGCTTGGATCTCTCCCGCAACCGCATCTCCCAACTGCGCTACCAGGGCGACCTGCCCAACTTGCGCACGCTGCACCTAAGCGGTAACTCCGGCCTCAAGCTGGATGAGGAGTATGGCGACCTCTTCGTGCTGCAAGCCTTGGTGGGTGCCGACTTTGACAGTAATGCAGAGATTCCTCGGGGATTGCGGGAGCGGTTGGAGCGAGCGACCACCGGTCAAAAAATCGGCTTTCAAGGGCGCTACCGCAATAACGGCGACGGCAGCGTCACCGATACCGTGACTGGCTTGCAGTGGATGCGCTGCGCCATCGGTCAGCAGTGGCAGGGGGGAACCTGTAACGGTGAGGCAAAGGAGATGAACTCGGAGGCGGCGAAGCGTGAGCGTGCTACCTTTGCCGGACATCGCGACTGGCGCTTGCCGACCCGAGAAGAGCTGCGCACCCTGGTCTACTGCAGCAGCGGCCAGCCTGCGCATTTCAATGACAGTGGAAACTCTTGTCAAGGGGAGTATCAACGCCCGACCATTGATCTGGAGGCTTTTCCAAGCGCTCCAGCGACATGGTTTTGGTCTTCGTCGGCCCATTCCGGCGATTCGAGTTACGCATGGAACGTTAGTTTCAGCAATGGGAACGACAGCCACGGCCACCGGGGCAGCGGCAATGCCGTCCGGTTGGTGCGAGGCGGACAGTGACTTTGCTTTTTGCAGAATTACGGTAAAATATAGAATGGTGGTTCTTGACCATCGCCCCGGCCAAAACGCTACCCCACAACTCCCTACTGGGGTGCGGAATGTCGCTTAAAAGGTAAATAGTGAAAGAGTATGAAAATATTACACCCTCACTATATTGTCGATGCAAACCAAAATAAAACTTCAGTCGTTTTGCCGATCGAAGAGTGGAATGAAACCCTAAATGCAATGGAAGAACTTGAAGATATACAAGCATATGATGATGCCAAAGCAATCAATGATGAAATATTGCCTTTTGAACAGGCCATTGGTGAAGTAGAAAAAAATGATAGACGAAATTGCAATTACCCCCCTTTCTGACTCCTAAAGCCCCTAAACTCACCACTTTTTCTATCGACCAGAAAAACTTTATACTCCTTCCGATAACTCATAATTTTTGCAAGATTAAGTAAGTTATTATTGATAATCCCTTCATCTTGCTGAATACCAAGGGGATCTCTTCCCGTGAGATCATAGCTTAAAGTCACCTCATAGAGTTTTTTATCGCCGGATAGCAGCACGCCCTCTAGTGAAATATTCTTTGCATTTTCAATGAGAGATTGTGCGCTCTCTCTCGCCTTTTTAATTGCCTCTTCAAAACGGATCATCTATACCTCCTCTCTCGCCACTTTTCCCCACTGCTTCCACACCCATTATCCAAGCCCCACCAACGTTGTCAAGGAACTTTTCACCGTCAAGGGACTTTTCACCCCCGCAGCGCTAAAGCATCAGCGGCCTTGACCGTCATCCCCACCACTCCCTCCAGAAAAAGATTTGTAAAACGCTGTTGTCCTCCCCCCTCTCGACACCTGCCCTCTGCCAACCACTCTGCTATAATGCCCGCCACGCGGAGGAGGTCGCTACCGCCCCCAACACCAGGCGCGAGGCTCCCCCCCAACGACCCGACCAAAACACGCTTATTACAGAGGTATAAAAATGCTCCACGTCTACAACGACCTTAGCCGAACCAAAGAGCCATTCAAGCCGCTCGAAGCGGGTAAGGTGCGGATGTACGTCTGCGGCATGACCGTCTACGACCTCTGCCATCTAGGTCACGCCCGGGTGCTGGTAGTCTTCGATGTCATCGCCCGTTACCTGCGAGCGGCGGGGTATGAACTCACCTATGTGCGCAACATCACCGACATCGACGATAAAATCATCCAGCGCGCCAACGACAACGGCGAGCCGATCGAGCAGCTCACCGAGCGCTTTATTCGCGCCATGCACGAAGATGCCGCCGCCCTTGGTGTCCTCCCCCCCGACCACGAACCCCGCGCCACCGCCCATATCGGCGAGATTATCGCGATGATCGAGCGGCTGATCCGCAACGGCCACGCCTACCCGGCAAGCAATGGTGATGTCTACTACGCAGTCGCCAGCTTCCCCGGCTATGGCCGCCTCTCCGGCAAAAACCTCGACGAGCTACGCGCCGGAGAGCGGGTCGAGGTCGATCCCCACAAACGCGACCCCCTCGACTTCGTCCTCTGGAAAGCGGCCAAGCCGGGCGAACCGGCCTGGAACTCCCCCTGGGGCGCAGGGCGGCCCGGCTGGCACATCGAATGCTCCGCGATGTCCTGCAACTGCCTCGGCGACACCTTCGATATCCACGGCGGCGGGGCCGACCTCACCTTTCCCCACCACGAAAACGAAATCGCCCAGGCCGAAGGGGCGACCGGCAAGCCCTTCGTCAATTACTGGCTGCACAACGGCTTTGTTCGCATTAACGAAGAGAAGATGTCGAAGTCGCTCGGCAACTTCTTCACCGTGCGCGAGATTTTAGAGCGCTATCGCGCCGAAGAGGTGCGCTACTTTATTCTCACCAGCCACTACCGCAGCCCGTTGAACTACGCCGACGAGCAGCTCGACAACGCCCGCAGCGCCCTCACCCGGCTCTACACCGCCCTGCGCGACCTCCCGCTTGTGCCAGCGGGGGGCGACAGCGGCTATCGCGAGCGCTTCCATGCCGCGATGGAGGATGACTTTAACACCCCCATCGCCATCGCGGTACTCTTCGACCTCGCCCGCGAGATCAACCGCCTGCGCGATAGCAAACCCGCCGCCACCGCCGCAGCCGCCGCCTACGCCGCTGAACTGCGCCACCTCGCAGGCCTCCTCGGACTCCTCGGCGACGACCCCGAGAGCTACCTCAAAGGGCAGGCCGTCGGCGACGGCTTGAGCGATGCGGCGATAACGGAGCTGACTCAGCAGCGCATCGCCGCCCGCCAGGCGAAGGCGTGGGCCGAAGCGGATCGCATTCGCGATGAACTCAAAGCGCAGGGGGTCGTGCTGGAGGATAGCGGAAACACTACCCGATGGAGAAGGGAATAGAGGTTCGAGGTTCGAGGTGCGAGGTTCGAGGTTCGAGGTTCGAGGTTCGAGATTCGAGATTCGAGATTCGAGGTGCGAGGTGCGAGGTGCGAGGTGCGAGGTGCGAGATTCGAGATTCGAGG
>SLIM01000352.1 GCA_007135625.1 Gammaproteobacteria bacterium | reverse complement strand
TGATAATCTTAATCAACGGGTTAATCGCAGGTCCAGCGGTATCCTTATAGGGATCGCCGACGGTATCACCAGTGACCGCTGCTTTATGGGCATCAGAGCCTTTGCCGCCGTGGTGACCATCTTCAATATACTTCTTGGCATTATCCCACGCACCGCCGCCGCTGGTCATTGAGATAGCGACAAAGATACCGGTAACGATGGTGCCGATCAGCAGACCGCCGAGAGCTTTAATACCGGCCCCTTCGCCCATCAGCCACTCCATCCCGAAAGCGACCACCACCGGAGCGAGGACTGGGAGCAGCGAGGGGACGATCATCTCTCGAATCGCCGATTTGGTGAGCATATCGACCGCTTTGCCGTAATCGGGCTTTTCGGTGTGATCCATAATCCCCGGCTTCTCTTTGAACTGGCGGCGTACCTCGTTGACAATACCCCCTGCGGCACGACCGACTGCCCCCATGGCCATCGAGGCAAAGAGATAGGGAATCAGGCCGCCGATAAAGAGACCGATCAGCACCGCCGGGTCATTGAGCTGAAACTCCACCAGCTTGCCAGCGGCCTCCAGGCTGTGGGTGTAGTCGGCGAAAAGCACCAGTGCGGCGAGTCCGGCGGAGCCGATGGCGTAGCCTTTGGTAACCGCTTTGGTGGTATTGCCAACCGCGTCGAGCGGGTCGGTGACATTGCGCACCTTCTCATCCAGCTCTGCCATTTCGGCGATACCGCCAGCGTTGTCGGTAATCGGGCCGTAGGCATCGAGGGCGACGATAATGCCGGTCATCGAGAGCATTGAGGTGGCGGCAATCGCCAGGCCGTAGAGACCGGCCAGTTCGTAGGCGACGAAGATTGAGGCGCAGACGGCGAGTACCGGGGCGGCGGTGGACTGCATCGAAATGCCGAGACCGGCGATGACGTTGGTGCCGTCGCCGGTGGTGGAGGCGGCGGCAATGTGGCGTACCGGGGCGTAGCGGGTGCTGGTGTAGTACTCGGTGATGACCACCATTGCGCCGGTGAGGACTAGACCAACGAGGGCCGCTCCCCAGAGTTGCCAGATGCTATATTCGGCAAAGTCACCCATTACCAGGGCGGTGACCCCGAGGAAGCCGATAGCGGCGAGTCCGGCGGAGGCGATGACCCCCTTGTAGAGTGCCCCCATGATGTTGGTTTCGCCCTCTTTAGTCCGCACGAAGAAGACTCCGATTACCGAGGCGATGATCGAGACACCGCCGAGGACTAGCGGGTAGACGATGGCGGCGGCGTTGCCTTCAAAGAGCAGGTAGCCCAGCAGCATGGTGGCGATGACGGTGACCGCGTAGGTCTCGAACAGGTCGGCGGCCATACCGGCGCAGTCGCCGACGTTGTCGCCGACGTTGTCGGCGATCACTGCCGGGTTGCGGGGATCATCTTCGGGGATACCGGCTTCGACCTTACCGACGATGTCGGCCCCGACATCGGCACCCTTGGTGAAGATGCCGCCGCCTAAGCGGGCGAAGATGGAGATCAGCGAGCCGCCGAAGGCGAGGCCGACTAAGGCGTGGAGGGTTTCCCCGTTATCAAGTCCGAGGAGGCGGAGCAGGGCGAAGTAACCGGCGACCCCTAACAGGCCGAGTCCGACCACCAGCATTCCGGTCACCGCGCCGCCGCGAAAGGCGATTTGCAGCGCGGCATCAAGGCCCTGGTGGGCCGCCTCGGCGGTGCGTACGTTGGCGCGTACCGAGATGTGCATGCCGATGTAACCGGCGACCCCGGAGAGAACAGCGCCGAGGGCGAAGCCGACGGCGGAGGCGAGGCCCAGGACGACCCAGAGCAGGATGGTGAGTATCACCCCGACGACACCAATGGTCATGTATTGGCGATTGAGGTAGGCGCTGGCCCCCTCTTGAATCGCACTGGCGATCTCCTTCATCCGGTCATTGCCTTCGGGCTGGGCGAGAATCCAGCGTACCGAGTAGACTCCATAGCCTAACGCCGCGAAGGCGCAGACAATGGAGAAGAGTAATCCGTAGGTCATGCTAATGATCTCCTCAAGTTATGTAATTACGACAATCCACCCCTAGTAGGCAGCCTGTCACACCTCCGATGGGGCGTGAATGGCTCCTTTCGTACAACAGCTCGGAGGAGGGTGTCCCACTTGCCAACGGCAAGCGGGACACTCTCTCCGAACCTCACCGCTGCGCCATTGATGTACGTCAACGGTATGAAAAAGGGGCTGGCTAGCCCCTTTATTCTTTTTATGCCCGGTTTACTTGACCTCAAACTCGGTGGCGACCCGCTTGGGTACCAGAATATTTTTGAGGGTCACATACTTGGGCATTCCACGCTCATACGCCGGGTAGTCCTCCCCTTCGATCAGCGGGTAGAGGTACTCTTTGCAAGCGGCAGTGATGCCGTAGCCATCTTCGCTGATAAAGTCACGCGGCATAAACTTCTCGACGTTGGCGACATCCTTCAGATCGGCCTTGCCAATTTCCCAGGCGTAGGGGCTGTTGGCGGTGCGCACGATGGTCGGCATGATCGAGTTGTGGCCGGCGAGGGCGTACTCAACCGCCGCTTTGCCGCTGGCGTAGGCCTGCTCGACATCGGTTTTGGAGGCGAGGTGGCGAGCGGCGCGTTGCAGGTAGTCGGCAACCGCCCAGTGGAACTTGTAGCCGAGGGCCTCTTTGATCATGTTGGCAACGACCGGTGCCGCACCGCCGAGCTGGGCGTGGCCGAAAGCGTCGCGGGTTCCCTGTTCAGCAAGAAACTTGCCATCGGGCCAGTGGCACCCTTCGGAGACGACGATGGTGCAGAAGCCGTACTGCTCGACCTTGGCCTTGACGTTGGCGAGGAACTTCTCCTGCTCAAACTCGATTTCGGGGAAGAGGACGACTACGGGAATGTCGTGATCTTCCAGCAGACCACCGGCGGCGGCGATCCAGCCGGCGTGGCGGCCCATCACCTCTAGCACGAAGATTTTGGTCGAGGTTTTGGCCATGGAGCGGACATCGAACGAGGCTTCGAGGGCGGAGACGGCGATATACTTGGCGACTGAGCCGAAGCCGGGGCAGGTGTCGGTGATCGGCAGGTCGTTATCGACCGTTTTGGGGACGTGAATCGCCTGCAGCGGGTAGCCCAGCGATTCGGAGAGCTGGGAGATTTTGAAGCAGGTGTCGGCGGAGTCGCCGCCGCCGTTGTAGAAGAAGTAGCCGATGTCGTGGGCCTTGAAGACCTCGATCAGGCGCTCATACTCGCGGCGGTTGGCTTCCAGCGATTTGAGCTTGTAGCGGCAGGAGCCGAAGGCTCCGGAGGGGGTGGAGCGCAGCCCGGCGATGGCGGCATCGGACTCTTGGCTGGTGTCGATCAGCTCTTCGGTGAGTGCGCCGATGATGCCGTTTTTACCGGCTAAGACGTTGCCGATTTTGTCGGGGTGTTGGCGGGCGGTCTCAATGACTCCACAGGCGGAGGCGTTGATGACGGCGGTGACCCCGCCGGACTGGGCATAAAAAGCATTTTTTACGGTCATAGAGTTCTCCTGTTATCGCTCTTGGTGGCATCGCGCTGCCCCTTGCTGCCGGAGTCGGACCGGTGGCGGCGGGACAAACGCGACATGGTAAGGGATGGCGGGGTGCGCTCCTTTGCGGGAGCGGCTGCCGCCGCTGCCGTTCACAGGTCGCCGCGCTCGCGTGCTTCGTGATCGGCCTGAACCTGAAGCAGCGAGACGACGCACTCGCTGAGGTCGTCATATTCGTGAACTCCAGTCCCTATCTGCTGGTAGAGACGGTAGTAGAACTGGCAGCGGTAGCGCCGGTCGCCGGTCTTGAAGATGACGAAGTGGCAGTCGCCGCGCTCCCAGTAGAGGACGGGGACTGCGGTTAGGTCACGATCCGAGGGGCGTAACCGAATCTCGCTGTCGGCGGGTTGCAGTTCAATCTCTTCGCCATAGCGCTCGCGCAGGGTGGAGCGCACAATCCACAGTTCGTTTTCGGTAATATCGGCTATTTTAAGCATATTTGTTCCGTATTTCTGGCAAATCCCGAAAAGCATACCCTAACGCGCAAAAAATTTCACGGGGGGCATTGCGAGGTCATCGCCCCTTGGTACGCTCATCGGCGCAATTCTAGCCCGCGAGCCGCCCTTTTGGAAGCGTTAGCGCGGCGCACTCTCGCGATTGCGCTCCAGCAGGCTGTAGGTGGTGGCGTAGACGGTGAGGTCGGCGTTGCTGCGGGCGTGCATCTTCTTCAAGATGCGGCTGCGGTAGCTGGAGATGGTTTTCGGGCTGCGGTTGGTGGAGTCGGCGATTTCGTGTATGCGGGTTCCCCCGGCGAGGGCGATGAAGACCTCAAACTCTTTGTTAGTAAGCAACTTGTGCAAGGGAGTCTGGTCGCTAGCCTGGGGTTGGTTGAGTTGGTCGGCCAGCAGTTCGGTGACAAGTGGGCTGAAGTAGCGGCGACCGGCGGCGATGGTGCGCACGGCGTTGACCAGTTCGTCGGGGGCGCTCTCTTTGGTGAGGTAGCCCTGGGCGCCGGAGCGGATCATGCGCAGGGCGTACTGCTCTTCGGAGTGGGCGCTGACGATGAGAACCGGCAGCTTGGGAAACTCTCGGCGAATCTGGGCAAGAATCTCGACGCCTCCCCGTCCGGGGAGGTTGATGTCGAGCAGTACCAGATCCCAAGGCTGGCTGCGCAGGAGCTGGAGGGTCTGCTGGCCATCCCCCGCTTCACCGGTCTGGCTGGCGACGCCTTCATCTTCCAGAATCTCTTGAATACCACGCCGCAAAATGGCGTGGTCGTCAACAATTAGAATGCGCATAAAATTATTCCTCCAGTGGTTCGCGTAGGGGGACGCGGACGCAGATCCAAGTTCCCCCTTCAGGGGGGGTGCCAGCATCAATGGTACCGCCAATGGCGTGGGTACGCTCGCGCATTCCACGAATGCCGTAGGAGCCTTTTTTGCTAAAGGCCTGCTCGCTAATGCCGATGCCGTTGTCATGCACCGCAAGCAGAAGGGTACCATTGATCTGCTCAATTTTCACCTCGGCGTGGGTCGCCTCGGCGTGGCGAGCGATATTGGTGAGCGCCTCTTGCAGGATGCGAAACAGGGCGATGTTGCGCTGGGTGGAGAGGGTGACCGGGGAGGTACTCTGGTGCAGGGTGCAGTCGATCCCAGTCCGTTCGCGAAAGCGGTTGACCTGCCAGGCGATGGCCTCTTCCAGTCCGAGGTCATCGAGAATGGTGGGGCGCAGTTCGGTCTGAATGCGGCGGGCGACGACGGCGGCTTGGGCGACCTGTTCGCGCAGCTCGCTGGTGCGTTGCAGCAGGGGGTGCTGGGCGGGGTCGATCCGCTTCTCCAGCCAACTGAGACCGAAAGCGAGGGCGGTGAATACGGCTCCGAACTCGTCGTGGATTTCGCGGGCGATTTCAGCCTTCTCATCTTC
>SLIM01000088.1 GCA_007135625.1 Gammaproteobacteria bacterium | reverse complement strand
TAGCAACCTAGATATCTGTGTTCTTCCCCCTGCTAATCTAGTCATCGAAAAAACGGCAACCGCAGCCAGTATCGACCAGATTGGCGACACTCGCACTCTTACCTACACCCTGAACTACGCCAACGTCGGGGGTTCTACTGCGAATGCGGTCACCTTTACCGATACGCTGCCTATGGGTACAAGCTACGTCTCCTGTACTTTTCCTGTTGGTACACACTTCAACCGATGCTCAGCCTCGGGACAGACCATCACCATTGACCATGACACTACCAATCCGGTGAATCTCGCCAGCGGTGCCAATGGTCGGGTGGAGATCACCGTCAATGTCGATGATGACCTCACCGGCAAGGATATCTTACTCAATACCGCGACGCTCTCCGCCACCGGCCTCACCTCGGCCACTGCTACCGCCACCACCACGGTGGATATCCGTCAGCCGGATATTCGCCTCTTCAAGTCTGCCAACAAAACGCTATTAACGGTTGGTGATACCGTCACCTATACGCTCACGGCGGTCAATACCGGCACCCGCGAAGCCACTGGCGTGACAGTTACAGACGACTTCCCCAATGAGACTTGGTTCACCTACGGCACCTGCACTACTGCCACAGTCGATTGCAGCGAAAGCGGAGGCACCCTTACCTGGGACATCGGCAACCTCGCCGCTGGGGCCACCGCAACCGCCACCTTCACCATGACGGTTCAGGCGGGTGCGCCCGACGGCGTGACTGAGAAAGATAACTTTGCCACGGCCAGCTACGGCGGCGGAGGTACCGCCACGGCCACCAGCAACACCGTCACCGTCGCCATCAGCACCAACCCCAACCTAAGCCTGACCAAAACGGTAACTGATCCCGCCACCCCCAAAGCGGGCGACACCCTCACCTACACCCTGACCCTGGTCAACAGCGGCTCCAGTGCTGCTACCGGCGTGGTGGTGACCGATCGTATACCCACCTATGCCACCTATTATCGTGGTAACGATCCAGATATTTCGGGATCACTCACCGTTAATGGAGTCGCAATCTCTGATGTTCTTGGTGTGAAGCCAGACGCTTCCCCGTTTGATGCCGAAATGGATAACACCAACAATCGAGTGCGCTTTCTGCTCGGCGATGTAGCCGCCGGTGACACGATCACTATGACCTTCAAAGTGGTGATCGACAGCACCTTTAACGCCGCCGATATTTCGGTCACCAACACCGCCACCGCCACCGCCACCAACCACGGCGCACGACAGGGAATCGTTAGCACCGCCATTGCGTCCGAACCGAAACTCACCATCCAAAAGAGCGGCCCCACCAGCCTGGCCTATCCCTCGACTACCCTGAGCACGCCAGCCAACGGCACCACGCTGTTTGTCAACAGCACTGCGGCCTTTGAAGTCGGACAGTTTATTCGGGTGCGCAATAACGATGGTGACGCATGGCAGTACGCCGAGATCCTCTCCCTCAGTGGCAAGAGCATGACCGTATCGGCTGCGATTAACACGGATACCACGAGAGCAATCTACGCCAGCGCCACCTACAGCCTCACCTATCAGAACACCGGCAATGCCCCTGCCAACAATGTAGTGGTGACGGATGTGGTCCCTGTTGGCGAAGAGTTGAAGTACTACAATACCTTCTCTTCGACCACCTTGGGTGCGGCTGCCGCCACGGGCGCAACCAGTGTGACGGTCAATGATGCTTCCGGCATGGTGGTTGGGCAACACCTGCTGATCAATAACCTGCACCGCACGACCATCGCTGCGATCTCGGGGACCACGCTTACCATTAACCCAGCCTTGGGCGGTGACGTATCGAATGCTGACCAGGTTCTCTTCGGCACCAGCCGACCACCCAACAGCGCTCCGGCACATGAAGAAAGTGGCGATATCGTCTGGAACCTCGGCACCCTCGCCGCAGGGGCCTCCGGCACCGTGCAGGTCACCGTTTTTCCCGATGACACGGGTTCGATAACCAACACCGCCAAGATTAACAGCGACGATACGGATGAATTGACTGACCCGCTGCCCATCATCATCGGCGGCCTCAGCGTTACCAAATCCACCACTACCCCAGTATTGTCACCGGGGGGTACAGCGACCTATAGCATCATCATCAGCAACAGCAGCGGCGCACAAATTGACGGTGTGCTGGTGCAAGATACCTTGGCCAATGACTTTAGTTATGTGCCGGGTAGCAGCAGCGGTGCCTTGCAAGCACAAGCCCGCTTCTCCGGCAAAGTGACCGGTTTGGCTGACCCGATTCTCATCACCTCCAACGATGCAGCCGCAGCGGGTGCTGTCTTGCTTGCTAACGACACTAACACTAAAACAGTTTCTACGCTGATTTCCGAATGGAATACAGCCAATAATGCTGTTCCGAAAATATTAACACTCGTAGGCGCTGGTGGCGATCAGGTTCCAAAAGCAGATATCAACCTTCTCGGGCCAAATTGGGTGGAGAATGTTCCTACCGGGGGGCTTACCATCACCTTTGACGCTTTGATTGGCAATGATGCCTCCGCTGGCACCTACGACAACGAAGTCGAGCTAATCAAGGCTAACGTCGGCATCACCCCCTTCGACCACACCGCCACCACCGCTGAGGATGTCACCGTTCTAGCCCCCAACACCTGGGTGCTGGAGGGCTACATCTACCATGATCAACCAGCCCTGGGTACCACCTATATCGAAGGCAGCGACATTCCCCTTGCAGGACAAGAGGTTCGCGTCCTTGGGGCAGATGGTCTCTACTACGTCGCCATCACCAACAGCGAAGGCTACTACAGCTTTGTGCTACCAGTTGGGGCCGCCGGAGCCACTACCACGCTCAGCGTTGCTACGCCCACCGGCTATGTGCTGACTGACGATGCCGTGAACTATAAAATCTTCGAGCAGGGCGCGGGTGCCGGGCAGGTCAATAGCGGCACCACCCTCCGCCATGATGTTGGCTTTATCATTCCCGCAGGCCCGGTCGGCTCGATCAGCGGTACCGTCTGGTCTGATGTCAATAATAACGGCGAACTCGATACCGGAGAACGCGGCTATGGCGGTATCCAGCTTGCGCTGCTGGACGACGATGGTGAGGTAGTAGCCACCACCATCAGCGGCCCGGACGGCAGCTACAGCTTTGACGGACTTGCCAACGGCGACTACCGGGTGCGAATACTGCCAGTCGATACTGTCGCCACCAACGCGGACCTAGATAACCTGACAGACGGCAATACAACACCTGTCAAAAATATCACGGGTGGCACAATCCACGAAGATATCGACTTCGGCCTCCCCGTCCCCGATCTCTACACCACCGTCACCACGCCAGCCACCGCCGAGCCGGGCGATAGCGTCGGTATCCTGGTCGAGTTCGGCAACATCGGCAGCGCTACCGCCCCCGATGTCAGCTACCTGCTGCAACTCTCCCCCGGTCTCACCGGCATTCAGTGCAGCGGTGGTACCTGTGACTACAACCCGACTACCGGGCTTCTCACCGTCACCGGCCTACCAGAAGAGCTGGTACCCGGTCAGACCACCAACCTGCTAGTCAACTACACCGCTCCAGCGGCAGATTTCGGGCGGATCTTCGTCTCCAGCGCAATCGAGACCTCTGCGGAAGAGGGGAACTACCGCAACAACAGCGACTGGACAACCACTACCCTCTCCGAGTCGGTTGTTGATGTCGCCATCTGGCTCAACGCCCCAACCAGCGCTGAAAAAGAGAGTACCGTTACCATCCCGATCTCCTTTACCAACCTCGGTGGCAAGACCGCTACCGAGGTAGAGTACACCTTCACCTTGGATCGTACTTTTGCCGAGGGTGAGATTCTGTGCGCAGGCAGCGGCATCACCTGCACCTTTAGCGACGATGGCACCACCACCACGGTGACCGTAATCGGTCTGCCCACCAGCCTTAATCCCGGTCAGCTTGGTAGCTTTAACCTTAGCTATACCGCCCCCGATCCCGGTGTAGACAATACAATTGACATTAGCGTGACAAGCACCATCAGCGCCGACAATGAGACAGCGGGCTATACCGACAACAATCAGGACAACGCGACTACCCGCATCATTAACGACGGCATACCCGATGCCTACAGCCTGGTCGCCGCACCGCCCACCGCAGCGCCCGGTAGCACCGTCACCGTGCCGGTCACCTTCGGCAACCACGGCCCTGCTGCCACTGGACAGCCTAAGTATGTGGTTGAACTCTCGGGTGCAGCGGTTACCAACCTAGAGGTGCGCCACAACGGCCAGCTCTGTGAGTGGAGTGTGGCCGAGGGGAGCTATACCAACTGCGGCCTTCCCACCACCCTCCAACCGGGTGAGACGGTCGATCTGGTGGTTACCTATACCCTCCCCGCCGATGCCGCCGAGGACGCTACCGTCACCGTTAGCTCCAACATTTTTCTACCGGTCGGGGACGGCGAGACCTATCTCGCCAACAACCCCGACAGCGCCACCACCACGGTCAGCCTCGCCCAAGTCCCCGATGTCTACACCACTGTGGATGTCCCCACCAGTGTTCCCGTAGGTAGCACCGTCAACGGCGTTCTTACCTTCGGCAACCAAGGGCCGGTCGGTGCTGAAGGGGTGACCTACAGCGTCACCCTGCCAGCAGGTTTAAGCGGTGTCACCTGCACCGGGGCCACCTGCGCCTACGATCCGGCCACCGGGCAGTTTACCCTCAGCGGTCTACCCAGTAGCCTTAACTCCGGCCAGAGTGCCACTGTGCTCTTCAGCTACACCGCGCCGCCGCTCCCCAATGGCCACACCTTGGCGGTCACTTCGCAGATCGGTACCACTACGCTGGGCGAGACCCCCACCAGCAACAACAGCGCTAGCGCCGCCACGGTGATTGATGCCACTCCCATCGCCGATGTCACCACCTGGATCAGCGCACCAAGCCAAGCGACCGTGGGACAGACCGTCAACCTTCCGGTACGCTTTGCCAATATCGGCAGCGACCCGGCTACAGGAGTCACCTATAGCGTTGCGCTGCCAACGGGTTTGGAACCGAGCGATGTCGTCTGCACCGGTAGCGGTGTTACCTGCGACTACAAAGCCGATGGCACCGTGGAAATTAGCGGTCTGCCCACCACGTTGGAGCCGGGACAGTTGATCGATATCGTCCTGAGCTACACCGCCCCAGCGGCCAGCGCAAGCCCGGTGGTTGCGACCTCCCATGTCAACGCTGGCAATGACAGCGACACCAGCAACAACAGCGCTACCACCAGCACCGTGATTCTCGACAGCGGCGGCGTACCCGATGTCATCAGCACCGTCGCGCCACCCGCCACCGCCGCACCGGGGACTACCGTCACCGTGCCGGTGAGTTTTGAGAATATTGGTGCGGTGGCCGCAACCGTGACCGACTACGCTACCATCACGCTAACGGGTGATCCAACTGCTGCCACCAACCCCCGGCTCTACTACAATGGTACGTT
>SLIM01000170.1 GCA_007135625.1 Gammaproteobacteria bacterium | reverse complement strand
GTAATAGCCCGATTGGCGAAAACGGCACCCCCCTTGAAGCGTTGCGCCAAGAGTATGATGCCGTACTCATCGCCCTCGGCCTGCAACTGGGGCGTAGCACCCGCATCCCCGGTAGCGACCATGCCGAGGTGCGCCGTTCGGTCGATCTGCTGCGCCAGGCGACCAGCGGTGAACCCTTCACGCCGCCGCGCCAGGCGGTGGTGATCGGTGGCGGTAACGTCGCCATGGATATCGCCCGCACCCTCGCCCGCCTACAGCGTCAGCACTACGGCGCGGTGCAGGTCACGGTTACCGCGCTGGAGGATCGCGCCCACTTTCTCGCCGATGCCGATGAGATCAAAGAGGCCGACGAGGAGGGGATTGAGATTATCGATGCGCGTGGCCCGCAGCAGATTTTGATCGAAGAGGGGCGGGTCACCGGGCTGCGCAGTTGGCGGGTGGTCTCGATCTTTGATGGAGAGGGGCGCTTCGCCCCTAGCTACGATCCCGAAGATGAGCGGATTCACCCCGGAGAGATGGTCGTTGAGGCGATTGGACAGAGCAGCGATACCGCGCTCCTCGGCGAAGCGCTCACCGAACAGCTTGCCTGGCAACGCGGCCGCCTCCAGGTAGATCCCGCCGGACGCACTAGCGAATCCTGGCTCTGGGCCGCCGGGGATATGGTGCGCGGTCCCGATGTTGTCTCCGCCGTCGCCGACGGCCACCGCGTCGCCGCCTCGATCCATGCGGCATTGCGGGGAGGGGGTTAAGGGTTAAGGGTTAAGGGTTAAGGGTTAAGGGTTAAGGGTTAAGGGTTAAGGGTTAAGGGGCTAGCGCGTCGGTCTTCCGATCTTAAGATTGTTCCCGCGTTCCAGTGTCCTGTGCGCCGTGCGGCGGTGCAAGGCTCGCGTCTCGCGCCTTGCGTCTTGCGTCTCGCGCCTCGCGCCTCGCGTCTCGCGCCTTGCGTCTCGCGCCTCGCGTCTTGCGTCTTGCGCCTCGCGTCTTGCGCCTCGCGTCTCGCGTCTCGCGTCTCGCGCCTCGCGCCTCGCGCCTCGCGCCTCGCGCCTCGCGCCTCGCGTCTCGCGCCTCGCGTCTCGCACCTTGCGCCTCGCGTCTCGCACCTTGCGTCTCGCACCTTGCGCCTCGCGTCTCGCACCTTGCGTCTCGCGTCTCGCACCTCTCCCCCTTCCCCCTTCCCCCTATAATGAAAAACTGATACTTGAAAAGGAGAAACCGTCATGCCTGAAAGCCTACCCCAAGACGCCGCCGCTGAGGCGATTGCCGAGTTACGCAGCAAAACCACTCTCGCCGAGATTCTCGAAGTTGCCACCCGCTTTGAAGAGAGCGCTCGCGACTTCTACCGCGACCTTGCCCCCAAAGTGAGCAAGCGGATTCGTGATCTGGTCGAGGAGTTAGCCGTTGAAGAGCAGCGCCACTATGACCTCTTTCGCGAACTGATCCAGCGTCCCGATCTGGAGGCGCAGTTCGCAGGCGAACTGCAACGCACCGCCGCCGACAGCCGCTTCTCCGACTGCATCCACCTCCCCGAACTTGGCGATCAACCCGACGATCAAGCCGTACTGCAATACGCCATGGGCCGTGAACACGCCGCCATGCTCCACTACGGCGAACTCGCCGAAACCACCCCCGAAGGCCCGATTCGCGAACTCTTTCAATTTCTCGCCGCTGAGGAGACGGAGCATAAACTCCAACTCGAACGCACCTACTACGAACTGGTGCATCGGGGGGGAGGGGTTTGAGGAAGGGTTAAGGGTTAAGGGTTAAGGGTTAAGTGGGTAGGTTGGGGTGACGCAGGAACCCCAACGAACTCGTGGGTAGAGCCCACATTCCGCCCCCCGTGCAACACACTAACCCAAAAGATATGTTTCCTTTTAGTATTGCTATAGAAAAACATAATAATTTATTAAAATCAATGGGTTATAAGGGCAAGATGCGGGAAGTCGGATAGAAAAACAATGATTGACTAAAGTCAGTTGGCTATGATGGAAAGGTGCGGAGTGTCGGTGGGTTTGATAAACCGCTCCAAAGCACCGGAGGTCATCAGGTGGCCGAGCGTACCCTGGGCAATCAATTCTGGGTAATCCGGCACATCAGCAAGCCGCACTAGACGGCTGGAGCCATCTTCTGGGTGGCGATAGCAAAACACCACATCAGGTACCGCGCTAGCAGGAAGTGCATCGAGCATGGCCGGGTTATGCGTGGAGAGCAGCACCCGTAGATTGCGCTGGCGGGCGATGTTCTGAATCTGTTGCAGCAGGTGATACGCCCGGCTAGGGTGAACGCCATTATCGATCTCTTCAATAATCACCAAGCTGCCCTGCGATGCCGAAAGCATAGCGGCGGCAATTGCTAAGACCCGCAAGGTGCCGTCAGAGAGTAGAGAGGCATCCCGCTTATCCGCTTTGCCACCGAATGTTTCGGTAAGCTGAAGCATAACTCCGCCGCGTGGCTCTTCCAGAAAAGAGAGGCCGGCAATATCCTGTTCAGGTAGACTTTGAATGAAACGCAGAATCGCTGCGCGGTGACTGCTATAAGGTTCGCTATGTGCGTTCTCTTCGCGCCCCCACAGATTGAAGAGTACGGCAGAGACATTGCGCCCGCTATCCAGCAAGATTGCGTCCGAAGGAAATGCGTAGCCGCGCATCTGCGCCGCTACCGGGTCGAGAAAGAGCGTCGCGGAAAGCGAGCGCTCCAACTCTTTGACGACCGGAGAGATGCGTTCCCGAGAGGATTTGTGGGCCGCGTCAAAGGTCGCCGGACTAGTGAGTTGCGTGAAAATAGCGGCTTGGTCTGTGCAAGTAAGGTGTGGTGGATTGCCGCCCTCTGCAAAGTTGTTGTAGGTCACACGCACCTCGGTATCTTGTCCACTTGAGGGCTGATCTAGCGTATAAAGTGGCACCGTGTCACCAGCATGAGTCAACGACTCTGAAGTGATGTGTAAGCCATCGGCACGGCGGCTCAAGTAGATGCTCAACCGGTTCCACTCGGCAGCATGGGTCTGCGCACCCAGCCCGAAGGTTTCACTACGGTGATAGACCAGCTCGTCCAGTTTGCCACGCACCACTTGGTCGCCACTCTGTACCGCGTGTCGGATGGCTGCGAGTTTCTGCCCGTGCGCCAGCCACGACAGCAGTCGTAAAGCTTCGATCACATTGCTCTTGCCTGACGCATTTGCACCGATCAGCACCGTCAGTAGCGAGAGTGGCAGCGTTGCTTGCCGGTAACTTTTAAAATTCTCCAAGGTAATCGCTGTGAGCATCATGAATCCCCTTAATCCCTCTCCAAGCCCGCATTAATGATCGCAAACACCCGTTCCAGATAGTCCATTTCCACCGCTTCAGTCGCCTCTCGCAGATAGGAGGGGATCATTTCGAGAAACTCCGCCTGGCTGGTTGGGGTCAACGCAAGCAGCGCCTCCACCATGGCGGGGCGCAGGAGCTGCCGATTTTGCGGCGTGTTTGGCTGCTCCTTGCGAAGGATTTCTTGATCGAATTGGGTCAACTGATCACGCAGGCTCCCCGGCTTTTGCACAAAGCGTTCACTTTGCACCTGCTCGACCTCAACCTCGTGGACGATCTTATGAATCTCCTCCACTTCAGATGCCCCCTCCGGCACGCTATCCGGTCGATCTGTGCTAAGCGCGTGTAGCTCCTCCAGGATAGGTTGTAACTCTCCGTGTGGATTGGTAAACCAGTCGGTTGACCAGATGCGTCGAATACGCCAGCCGAGGCGCTCCAAGACCGTCTGGCGCAGACGATCCCGGTCACGCACCGACTTGGCCGCGTGGTAGGTCGCTCCATCACCCTCAATACCCATGAGATAGCGCCCCGGATTGCCCGGGTCGATGACCGCAACATCAATGAAGAAGCCGGCCACGCCGACCTGCGGGATGGAGCTAAAACCCTCGTCACGCAGTGCGCTCATCACCGCAATCGCAAAATCACTAGCTGGACCTCTGCCGCTATCCCGTTCGGTTCGGTGGAGAATCCCGCTCTCGCAATAGCGCAGAAAATCATGCAGCGCCTGCACCCCGCGCTTACTGGTGGGGCCGGCAATAACATCTTCGGAACCCATGGAGCTAAAGATGTGCATCCGTTTTTTGGAGCGGGTAAAAAGGACATTCAGGCGGCGCCAGCCGACATCGGAGTTAATCGGGCCAAACCGCTGATAGACCCTCGCGCCAGGCGCTGGCGGGCCGTAGGTCAGGGAGATGTAGATCACATCGCGCTCATCACCCTGCACATTTTCCAGATTCTTAATAAAGAGCGACTCCCGTCGCGTGGTGTCGCGATCCAGCGACTCCTGCAAGAGCGGATCCTCTTTCGCGAGGCTCTCTAGCGCCCGCTCGATATGTTCGCGCTGCTCCGCGCTCATCGCGACTACCCCCAAAGTCTCCTCGGGACGCTGCCGAAAATGCTCGCGCACCGCCTCGGCAATCACCTTGGCCTCTTCCAGATTTTTGCGATTGACAAAGCAGCCGTGTGGTACCCGAATATATTGAATACCGTAGTTATCGGTCTGTTTGTAAGGCGAAGGGAAGAGGACCAGGTCGCTGTCGTAGAAAGAGTGGTTGGAGAAGGCGATTAGGCTCTCATGCTGGGAGCGGTAGTGCCAGCGCAGGCGACGTGCGGTGAACATCGGTAGTGCTGCGTCGAGGATGCTCTCCGACTCTTCAATGGCGGTCGGATCCTCTTCATCGTCATCGACCATGCGATCAAAAAAACTGGTGGGTGGGAGCTGTTTGGGATCACCCACCACCACCAACTGCCCGCCGCGTGCGACCGCGCCGAGTGCATCTTGTGGCTTAATCTGTGAGGCCTCATCCATAACCACGAGGTCGAAGTAGATTTCGCCCGGTGCCAGGTAGTGAGAGACCGACATCGGCCCCATCATAAAGCACGGTTTTAAGGCGACGAGCGCCTTGCCCGCCCGTTGCAGCAGTTGCCGAATCGGGAGGTGGCGGCTCTTCTTGGCGCACTCATGCTCCAGTAGCACCCGCTCTGTCCGCTCACGCACACGCGCAGCACGGTTGCCTTGCGGGATTTCGGTCTGATCGATTCTCCAGGCGATCTGCTGGCACTGCAACTTTTTGAGCTGGTTGTCATACGCTTGAAACTGCTGCTGAATCGCCTGGTGGGTATGGCCGGAGAAGCGTGCCAGTTCCGGCTCTTGGTGCAGGATTTCGCGGGCCAGTAGATCAAAGATTCCCGCTTGATAGGCCGTTTCAACCTGCTCAATGGTAAGCTCCAACTGCTCGACCGCAGTGGTCAGGCGGGCCATGCCGAGGGCGTGAAGCTGTTTACGCTCACGCACATAGTTCAGCCAGTTGGGTAGCGTTTCGCCGCTCTGTAGGGCGCGTTGATTGCGTGCCAGCAACGCCTCTAAACGGTCACCCGAGTGGATCATCCATGCGGCCGGCTCCAGATGAACC
>SLIM01000348.1 GCA_007135625.1 Gammaproteobacteria bacterium | reverse complement strand
TTGAGTTATGGCGGAGAGGGAGGGATTCGAACCCTCGATACGCTATTAACGTATACACACTTTCCAGGCGTGCTCCTTAAGCCACTCGGACACCTCTCCAGAAAAACGGCTCTACTGCGTCGAACGCCTCAGCCTCGACCAGAAGAGGCGGAGATGGTATAGCAGAGCGAAGCAGTTTGCAAGACAATTTTTCGAGAGGCGGGAGGTGCAGGAGAGATTCGAGGCGCGAGGTGCTAGGTTCGAGGGAAGAGCTTCGCATCTAGCGCCTCGCACCTCGCACCTCGCGCCTCGCACCTCGCATCTAGCGCCTCGCGCCTCGCACCTCAAAACTTTCCCCCATAAACCGCCATGATTGCTTTGAGTTCATCAAGGAGCTGGTGGTGCTGTTGGGGGGTGAGGTGGGCGCTGAGGGGGGAGAGGGTACCCTGCTCTAGCTCCTGAATATGGTGGAGGACTTGCTGGCAGCCTTGGTTGCAGATCGCCTCAACGCAGGCATCAACAGAGTTTTCGGTGGTGTGGCTCATGGTGTGTGGGTTGTAAGGTAGTGGCGGATAAAGTCGGCGATGGCGCTGGGGTCGTTGAGGTCGAGAGCGGTTCCGTGCCAGGGGTGGGGGAGCGGCTGGTCGCTGGCGACGGCGATGATGTGCGGGTCGCTGGGGTAGAGGGCGGGATGGCCGCTGCTTGGGCGGTGGATCTCGATTTTGGGAATCGCTTCGTGTTTGAAGCCTTCGAGCAAGACCAGGTCGAGGTGGTCGAGCGCTAGGCGCGGGAGGAGTTCGGTGAGTTGCGGCTCTTGGGTAGGGCTGGGCTGTTCGACGAGGAGCGCCCAGCGTTGCCGGGTAGCGATTAGGGTCTCTGCCGCTCCGGCGTGGCGGATACGGTAGCTGTCCTTGCCGGGGGTGTCGAGTTCGACGTTGTGGTGGGCGTGTTTAATAACGCCGACCCGGTAGGGCTTGAGGAGGGGAAGTAGGTGGGTCAGCAGGGTAGTTTTGCCGCAGCCACTGTAGCCGACCAGGGCGAGTGTTGGGGGCATGTATAGAGTCCTGAGGGAGTTAGGGTTTATGGCATAAAAAAGCCGAGACCGATGAGGACGGTCCCGGCGCTAGAGGATCGCCCGAATGCCCGGTGTGGGCCATTCGGGGCGGGGGGTTAGCGGGAGTGGACCTCAACCCGGCGGTTGCGGTGCCGTCCCTCTTTGGTGCGGTTGTCGGCGACCGGTTCGCTCTCGCCTCGGCCAGTGATGATCATGCGGCTGCGGTCGATCCCTTGGCGGGTGAGGAAGTCGGCGACGGCATTGGCGCGGCGCAGCGAGAGGCCGATGTTGTAGGACTCGGTGCCGATGCTGCAGGTGTGGCCGATGATCTCTAGGCGTTGAATGCCGGGGAGACCACGCACCCGATCAGCGAAGGCGGCAAGCTCGTGCTGCATGTAGGGCTTGAGGAGCGATTTGTCGAAATCGAACCCTTCGGCGGAGACACTTAGCAGTAGGGTGTCGGGGGCGGCTTTGGTGACGCGATCTTCTTCAATCGGGCAGCCGTGTTCATCCACTCGCACTCCGGGCGGGGTGCCTGGGCAGCGGTCGCGGTAGTCGGGTACTCCGTCGCCGTCGCTGTCGAGCGGGCAGCCGTGCTCATCAACCAAAACGCCAGCAGGGGTGTCGGGACACCTGTCGCGGTAGTCGGGGACTCCGTCGCCATCGCTGTCGGGGTGGCCGTCGCAGATGGGATGGCGGCCAGAGGCGGGGGAGAGGACGCGCCAGCACTCTTGGTGGTTGTTGACGACGACCCGTTCTTGTGGATTAACGAGGTAGCCCTGAAGAGGTAGTTCGGCGTGGGCGGCCTGCAAGCCGACCGCGAGGAGAGCGATCACCCACATAAAGGTGATCACTGCATGGTTGATCTCTGTTCGGTTCATAACCGCCCCCTGTCGAAGTGGTTGCTGCTGTAGTCGGGTGAAGCGCTCGGCTTGGTGCTGGACGGAGCGCGGGTCAGACCCCATGATAACGAAAGATCGGCAAAAAAGAAATTGTAGAAGTTGAAAAAGTTACGAAAGTTTGATCAGGTTCTCAATTAACTTGGGATAGCTGTTCCGATGTTTTGTCGAGAATCGGGTAAAATGGTCACTTGGAATCGCAGCGAGGGAGCGGGGAGCAAGGGGGCGAGGGCCGAGAAGCGAGAAGCGAGGGCCGAGAAGCGAGGGCCGAGGAGCCGGGAGCGAGAAGCAAGGGCCAAGAAGCGAGGGAGCGAGGGAGCGAGAAGCAAGGGTGCGAGGCCGCGTCCTGTCTGGGAAATACGCTAGTCTATACAATATATAAGGTGGGATGGGGATGGTGGAACAGGTTGATGTGGTGGTAGCCGGTGGCGGGATGGTGGGGGCGACGCTGGCCTGTGCCTTGGGGGAGGCGGGGCTACGGGTGGCGCTGGTGGAGCAGCGGGAGCCGTCTGGTGGGTGGCCGCCGGAGGAGGTCGATCTGCGGGTATCGGCGCTGACCCGTGCCTCGCAGCGGATCTTCTCCCATCTGGGGGCATGGGAGAGAATGGTGGCGCTGCGGGTGAGTCCCTATCGCCAGATGCGGGTGTGGGATGCCGATGGCGGGGGGATCGGTTTTGCTGCGGCGGAGATCGGTGAGGCCGATCTGGGCCATATCGTGGAGAATCGGGTGGTGCAGTGGGCGCTGTGGGAGCGGCTGCGGGAGCTTGCAACGGTGACGCTGTGGACTCCGCAGCGGGTTGCCCACTTTGTCCACGATCCGCTGCGCGGAATGGTGGTGACCCTGTCGGGGGGCGAGGTACTGGAGGCGGCGCTGCTGGTGGCGGCGGAGGGGGCGAGTTCGCCAGTGCGCGAGTCGGCGGGGATCACCTCCAGTGGCTGGGCGTATGACCAGTCGGCGGTAGTGGCAACGATTACGCTGGAGGGGGCGCACGGTGACACCGCCTACCAGCGCTTTATGCCGAGCGGGCCGCTGGCCTTGCTGCCGATTAACGACGGTCGCTGTTCGATTGTCTGGAGTACCTCACCGCTGGCGGCGAAACGCTTGGTGGAGCTGGAGGAGAGGGCTTTTTGCCAGGAGTTGACGGTTGCTAGTCAGCGGTTGTTGGGGCGGGTACTCGGAGTGGGGCCGCGTGCCTGCTTTCCGCTACGCTTGCGCAATGCGGATCGCTATGTGTTGCCGGGTCTGGCGCTGGTGGGGGATGCGGCGCATGGGTTGCACCCCTTGGCTGGGCAGGGGGTCAATCTGGGGCTGCTGGATGCTGTGGCGCTGGTCGATGTGTTGCTGGAGGCGCGAGAGCAGGGGCGAGGGATGGGGTCTTTGGCGACGCTGCGGCGTTACGAGCGGGCGCGTAAGGGGGATGATTTGGCAATGCTGATGTTAATGGATCTGTTTACGCGCACCTTCAGTAACCACAATCCGCTGTTGCGGGTGGTGCGTAATTTGGGGCTGGAGGTGGCGGATCGGGCTGGTCCGTTGAAGCATCTGGTGATGCGGCGGGCGTTGGGGCTGGAGGGGCGTTTACCGCGATTGGCGCGGTAGCCATGACGAGGCCATGTGCTGCTGCCTGCTGCCAAGAGGAGCTGGGGAGCAGAGCATGGTCTCGCGGTGCAGTAAAGGCTAACGGTTAGCGCTTACTTGGCTTGGGCAGCAGGTGCCTGGGGGGCAACCGGTGCGCCATAAGGGGCGTAGCCGTGTGGAGCGCCGTAAGGGGCGTAGCCGTGGCCGTAGGGGGCGTAGCCGTAAGGGGCGTAGCCGTAGCTGGGGTAGTAGGAGTTGTAGCCACGGCCCCAAGCGTTGCCACGGGCGCTCATGTTCATGTTGAAGTCGCCCCAGCCATCGCCAAACCAGTCGTTGCCGCCCCAGCCTGGACCACCCCAACCTGGACCCCACCAAGCAGAGGCGGAGGCGGAAGCGGCGAGCATGGCAACAGCGGCAGCAGTGGTAAAGATCTTTTTCATGGTAGTCTCCTGTTTAGGATGTGTAGTAAAGTTTCGGCGGGTAGCCGGTGTTCACCGGTTGCGGTGAGCATGGGTAGTAGAATATTAGAAATTTCTAACATTGTATAATAGTTATTTTCTATTGGCCCATAAGATAATTTTATTAAGAGGGGATCTGCTCTCCGTCGGGTCTGTTGTTGTGAACCTCCCGCGTCTCATGCGCTACCCGGTGGCTGCTGTGGGGCGGTGGTGTGGTGTTGGCGGTTTATAGGGCGGTGGGGTGCGGTGCAGTGTTGGCGGTTTATAGGGCGGTGATGTTGGTGTATGATCACGCTATTGTCAAACCGTATCGCGCTGCGGTCATGGGCTGCTGTAGGGTACGATGCGCGGTCGATGGGGTGGTTTGCCGCTGGTCGGCGGTTGCGCTGGGCGATAGCCTTGCGAAGATAGGGAAAAAATGCGAGATTTTGTTTGCTGTTTGCGAGATAATGAACCTCCTGTGCAGAATATGCACAGAGGGGGAGTGGTGGGTCACAGGGTCCAAAGTACAAGGAGATGGCGATGAGAGGGTTGCCGGTGGTGGGTGCGGTGCTGCTGCTGCCGCTATTTATCTGGTGGGGGGAGCGGCACTATCAGCAAAATCTGCACGGTGCGCTGTTAGAATCACTGGAGCAGGGGTTAGCAGCGCCGGAGTTCGCCGGGGTGGAGGCGCGGCTGGACTATTTCGTGGTGACACTGGAGGGGATGGTGGCGACACCGCTCCTGCGCTTTGATGTGGAGCGCATGGTGAACGCCTTGCCGGGGCTGCGCCTAAAGCCTGATGCCAATCGGGTGGTGATCCCGATGAGCCTGGTCTTGTCGCGCAAGCGGGATGGTGATCCACTCGTTGCCGAAGGGCTGGTGACTCCGCAAACGGAGGGGGCGCTGGTGCGTCTGTTACAGCGCTTGGACGGGCGGATGGAGGCGGTGGCTTACCATTCACATGTGATGCCGGGGTTAGATCTGTCGCGGGCGGAGTTGGGGCAGTTGCTGGAGGAGTTCTTCTCCTTGCCGGGGGAGCGTCGCTTCTCCTTTGAGGGGGGAAGAATGCGCCTGGAGGGGAGTGCCAGTAGCGAGCTGAGGGGACGTTGGCAGCGGCTGGCGAGCGCCTTGGGGGAGTCGGTTGAGGTGGAGTTGGCGCTAACCCGCAATGAGGATCTGGCGCTGCCATTGCCGATGATGGTGGAGGCAGGAAGAGTGATCGAGCTGGAGCCAAGGGTGCTGTCGCAGGCGCTCTCCGGGCTGGCGATCTTCTTTGAACATGGCGCGGTGGAGCCGAGTAGCGAGGAGCGGGAGAAGATCCCGAGACTTGTGGAGTTGCTTGAGGCCGCCGGGGCGCAGGCCAGTTTTGTGATCGGGGGACATGCCGATGCGACCGGGAATGCGGCGGTTAACCGGCGGATCAGTCTGCGTCGGGCAGAGCGGGTGAAGGCGCTGCTGGTGGAGGCGGGGCTCTCCCCTGAACGGTTTGAAGTGGTCAGTTTCGGAGCGGAGGAGCTAGCGGCGGAGGAGCCAGCCAAACAGGCGCAGAGTCGGCGGGTGGAGGTCTATTATCGGCAACCGACGGTGCTGGAGGCGGAGGAGCCTGCGCTGGCAGAGGGGTCGCCGCAACCAGAGAGCGAGGGAACACCCGAGGAGCCAGCAGCGGTGGTCGCTGCGCCGGAGAGCGAGGGAACACCCGAGGAGCCAGTAGCGGTAGTCACTGCGCCAGAGAGCGAGGGAACACCCGAGGAGCCAGTAGCGGTAGTCACTGCGCCGGAGAGCGAGGGCACACCCGAGGAGCCAGTAGCGGTAGTCACTGCGCCACCCGCTGCCGATTTGGGGCAGTGGGTTGCGGCGCTGGCCGAGTTGGCGATCTTTTTTGATCACGGAATGGTTAGCCCAAATGCGGAGGAGCGGAAGAAGATTCCGCAGTTGCAGGAGTTGTTGGAGCAGATGGGGACGGAGGCGCGTTTTGTTATTGGTGGCCATGCCGATGCAAGCGGTAATCCAGCGGTCAACCAGCGGATCAGTCTACGCCGGGCGGAGCGGGTGAAGGCGCTGCTGGTGGCGAGCGGGCTTGCTGCTGAACGCTTTGAGGTGGTGAGTTTTGGGACTGAGCCGGTGGCACCGGGAGAGCCTCCGAAGCAGGCGCAGAGTCGGCGGGTAGAGGTCTATCTGGAGGGGGCGGCCCCGCTGGGTGGGGTGAGCCGCGAGGGGCCACGGGTGCCGTCAGCGGAGGAGATTGCCGAGGCGCTAGCGGAGCTGGCGATCTACTTTGACCATGGGATGGTCAATCCGAATGCGCAGGAGCGGGAGAAGATTCTGCAAATTAAATCGTTGATTGATCGAATCGGGCCAGACTCCCGCTTCACCATCGGTGGCCATGCCGATGCGACCGGTAATGCGGCGGCGAATCGCCGCATCAGCCTGCGCCGGGCGGAGCGGGTGAAGACGCTGCTGGTGGAGACGGGGCTGGATCCCGAGCGGTTTGAGGTGGTCAGCTTTGGGGCGGAAGAGGCGGCTACTGGCTCCGGTCAGTCGCGCCGACAGCCGCTAAGTCGTCGTGTCGAACTCTACTACCAAGATGGAGCGCAATGAATGGACGCTATGGTCTACTTTCTGCTAAATAGCACCTTGTTATTGACTACCCTGGGCTTGAGTTTCTTTCTTTTGGGGTTGTGGCTGGGTTGGTTATTGTGGGGAATCTACAAGGAGCGGGTGGATTTGCGAGAGCGGGAGTTAAGCGGTACCCGTGCGCGGGTGCAGTCGCTCCAGATCGAACTCTATAAACGGGAGCGGCTGTTGCAGGCGGGCGGTGAGGAGGGGGAGACCCTCTACCAGACGCGGCGGGAGGTGGAGCAGTTGGAAGAGCAGCTTCAGGAGGAGCGGCAGCGAAGCGAGCAGTTGCAACAACAGCTTGCTGCGCTGGAGAGGCGGAGCGAGACAGCGCCGAGGGATGAGCCGCTGCTAGCGACGCTGCGCCTGGAGGTGCGGCGGTTGGAGGAGCAGCTCTTTCTTGAGCAGCAGCAGGGGATCGAGTTGCGCCAGCAGCTTGCCGAGCGACCGGAAGCACAACAGGAAGGGACGACCGAGGAGTCTGGGGCGGCGCTGGCGGCATTGCAGCAGCAGGTGCAGCAGTTGGAGGAGCAGCTCTTTTTGGAACAGCAGCAGGGCGTGCAGCGGCAGCAGCGGTTGCGTGAGCTGGAGGGGCGCTCTGGCGATTCGTTGGAGAAGGAGCTGGAGTCGCTGCGCCAGCGGCTGCGCCAAGTCCAGCACGAGCTGGAGATGGAGCAGGGGAGTATCGCCTCACTCAATGCCGATCTCTCCTCCACCGCCTTGCGGGCAGAGAAGGCGGAGCAGCGGCTTACCTCAATGATGCGGGAGCGGGATGCTTTGCGCGAAAGTCTGCGTGATCTGCAAAACCTCTCGCCTGCGGCGACTCCTGAGGCCTCTGCGGTAGTTCATCTCGATAGCGATCCGACGCCTACCGAGGAGCAGACCACTGCGCAGCCGCGGGATGATCTGACGGTGCTGCGGGGCGTTGGCGAGGCCTTACAGCAGCGTCTGAATGGTTGCGGAGTCTACACGTTGCAACAGATTGCGGCGTGGGATACGGCGCAGGTCGAAGCGGTGGCGCTACGGCTGGGTTGCGGTGACCGGATCCGCGAGGATCAGTGGGTTGAGCAGGCGCAGGCCAAGCTGCGCGAACGGGAGGATGGGTAGTGTCTGGCGCATCGAAAGACGAAGCCGTGGGGCCGCAGTTACCCTTTATCGTGGAGCCAGAGCAGCTCCATAGTCTGTTGGATGCGCCCTGGTTGCGGGTCGTGGATCTCTCCAAGGCGAGCGTGCATGGGGATTTTCATATTCCTGGAGCGCTGTTTTTGGAGTATAACGAGCTGGTGCGCAGTCGCCAGCCGACCCATGGCTTGTTGCCCCCGCTGGCGCAGTTGGCGCAGAGCCTGGCGAAGCTGGCGCTTGAGGGGCACTGGGTGGTGGCCTATGATGACGAGGGGGGCGGTAAAGCGGGGCGGTTGATCTGGACGCTGCATCTCCTCGGTTTTCGGCGGGTCTCGCTGCTGAATGGCGGGTTACACGCCTGGGCCAATGAGCGCTATCGGCTGGAGCAGGTGATCCATCAGCCGTCACCGGTGCCGTTTCAGGGGGTGCTGGAGGAGCGCTTCATCGCCGATGCCGATTTTATCCACGCCCACCTCGGAGAACCGGGCTACTGCTGGGTTGATGCGCGTAGCCTTGCCGAGTATCGCGGCGAGCAGCGCCTCGCAGCACGGGCCGGGCATATTCCAGGGGCGATTCATTGGGATTGGCTGGAGGTGATGGATCAGCAGCGGAGCTTGCGGCTCCGCCCCGAGGCGGAGCTGCGCCAAGCGCTGCAGGAGCGGGGCATCGATCCGCAGGCAGAAGTGGTCACCTACTGCCAGACCCACCACCGCTCCTCACTGCTCTATGTCGTGCTACACGCCCTCGGCCTGGAACGGGTGCGGGGCTATCCCGGCTCTTGGTCTGACTGGGGCAATCGCTTGGATCTTCCGGTGGAAGAGGGGTAGGTTCGAGATTCGAGATTCGAGGTTCGAGATTCGAGGAGCGAGGCCCACCTAGAGCCTAGAACCTCGAACCTAGAGCCTAGAGCCTAGAACCTAGAGCCTAGAGCCTAGAGCCTAGAACCTAGAACCTAGAACCTCGAACCTAGAGCCTAGAACCTCGAACCTCGAATCTCGAACCTAAAACCTTCCCCGCAAATACCACCATTCAAAAAAGCGTTTCGCCCAGTGAAACAGGCGCAGGTTGGGGGCGATCAGGCTCCGTTTGGGGGTACGGGCGACGAAAATACCCCGGCGGCAACTGTCCACGATGCAGATCAGCTCTACCTTAAAAGTATGGGTTGGGGTCTCGCCGCGCAGCTCTTGCAAGAGGTTATCGGCAGCGGCGGTGGCTTGCAGGTCGGCCATGTGGGCCTGTTTCGGCATCCAGTCGGGACCGGGGAAGCTACCGGAGTCGCCAGCGACATAGGTTCGTTCAAACCCAGCGATGCGGCACTGCGCATCGGCTTGCAGCAGGCCGCCGGGAGAGCGGGGTAGCTCACTCTGATCAAACCAGGGATTGCCGCTCATGCCGGGCATAAACAGAATCAGGTCGGCGGCGATCTCGCCCCCCTCGGTGAGAACCTGCTGCGGGTTAAAGCCCTTGATTTTATGACCGAGGTGGGTGGCGATGTCACGCCGCGCCATCTCTTGCAGCAGCCCGGCGACGGCCTTGGGACCGAGGCGGTTGCCGGGAGCGGGGGCGGGGGAGAAGAAGGTGAGGCGAAAACGGTCGCGCCGCCCTTCGTCGCGCAACTGCTGGTCGATGCCGAAGAGGAACTCAAACATCGGGCCGCCGCGCATAGCCGACGGTTCGTTGGGGTTGGTAGCGAAGCCGATGGCAATATCGCCCCCTGGCAGTTGCTGCAACCGCTGGCGAATCGCCAGCGCCGCCTCAATCCCCTCGCAGGGGGTGATGGTGTGTTCAATGCCGGGGAGCTTTTTCAGAAAACGCCCGCCGGAGCAGATGATCAGGCCGTCGTTGGCGATCTCCCCCTGATCGGTCAACAGCGTCCGCCCGTCGGCGCTCAGGCCGGTGGCACTGGCGCGGTGGTGGTGAATGCGGTGGCGCTGGCAGAAGGGTTGCAGGGGCTTGCGCAGATCCTCCGGCTGGCGCAGTCCGGAGGGGATCCAAATCAGGCTGGGGAGGTAGATAAAGTCGGTCTGCGGTGAGACCAGGGTGATCTCGGCAGCGCGACTTTGCTGACGAATCCGCCGGGCGGCGGTGAGGGCGGCAAAGCCGCTCCCTACGATAGTGATTTTATCCACGGTCATTCTCCTGCAAAGCGGGTTCAGGGGGCATTTAGCAGACGGCGTTTGCGTACCGCCTCAGCGAGGGTGTAGAGCAGCGGGACGGTGTCGTCCCAACAGATACAGGCATCGGTGATGCTCTGGCCATAGACCAGGTCGCCATCGCCGCGCCACTGCTGCTGCCCTTCGACCAAATTGCTCTCGATCATCGCCCCGCTGATGCGCCGGTCACCGCGTGCGATCTGGCCGGCCACATCGTGTCCGACATCCATCTGCTTGTGGTGGCGCTTGCGGCTGTTGGCGTGGCTAAAATCGATCATCAAACGGGGGCGCAGACCGCAGCGCCCCATCTCTTCGGAGACCAGGTTGATGCTCTCGGCATCGTAGTTGGGGCGGTCGCCGCCGCGCAGGATGACATGGGTATCCTCATTGCCAGCAGTGGCGAAGATCGCCGAGCGCCCGGCCTTGGTGACCGAGAGGAAGTGGTGCGGCTGGGCGGCAGAGCGCATCGCATCCATCGCGATTTGCACGGTGCCGTTCGTGGCATTTTTGAAGCCGACCGGGCAGGAGAGGCCGGAGGCGAGTTCGCGATGGGCCTGGCTTTCGGTGGTACGCGCGCCAATCGCTCCCCAACTGATCAGATCGGCGATATACTGGGGGCTGACCAGATCGAGAAACTCCGTCCCCGCTGGCAGGCCGAGCTGGTTGATATCGAGCAGCAGTTGGCGGGCGAGGTGCAGCCCCTTGTTAATGTGAAAGGTGCCGTCAAGATCGGGGTCGTTAATCAACCCTTTCCATCCAACGGTTGTACGCGGCTTTTCAAAGTAGACGCGCATCACCAGCAGCAGCTCGCTGTGCAGCTCATCGTGCAGCGGCTTGAGGCGGCTGGCATATTCGCGGGCGGCGGCGGGATCGTGGACTGAGCAGGGGCCGACGATCACCAGCAGGCGGTCATCCTGGTCATGCAGCAGGCGGTGGATCTGCTGGCGGCTCTGGTAGACGGTATCGGCGGCCTGCTCGCTAACCGGCAGCTCGCGGTGCAGCGCTTCGGGGGCCATCAGCTCTTTAATGGCCTTAATTCGCAGATCATCAGTTGGGTAGGTCATGGCGGAATCAGTTTCTCATTGAAATGGCGGAAAAAGGGCGCATAATTATACCCTCAACAGGGGCCTCGGCACGAGTAGCAGCACTCGGCGTTAAACCTCTTTGATTTGGCGTATTCCTTTCGATCGTCTTTAGCGTGAACCAATAGTAGCAGCTTATGAGTGAAAAATTCCATATTAAAACGTTTGGATGCCAGATGAACGAGTATGATGCCGCGAGAATGGCCGATCTACTGCGTCAGTCGCATGGGATGGAGCCGACCGCCGCGCCGGAAGAGGCGGTGCTGCTGCTGCTCAATACCTGCTCGATTCGAGAGAAAGCGCAGGAGAAGGTCTTTTCGGCACTTGGCCGCTGGCGACCGTGGAAGCTGGCGAATCCCCGCCTGGTGATCGGGGTCGGCGGGTGCGTGGCGAGTCAGGAGGGGGAGGCGATTCGTCAACGCGCCCCCTTTGTCGATCTGGTCTTCGGCCCCCAAACCCTGCACCGGCTGCCCGAGATGGTGGCCCAGGTGCGGCGCGGCGAGGGACCAGTGGTCGATGTTTCGTTCCCGGAGATTGAGAAGTTTGATCATCTGCCGGAGCCTCGGGCGGAGGGGCCGAGCGCTTTTGTCTCGGTGATGGAGGGGTGTTCAAAATACTGTACCTACTGTGTCGTTCCCTTTACCCGAGGGGAGGAGATCAGCCGTCCCTTTGATGATGTCCTCGCCGAGGTGGCGGGATTGGCTGAGCAGGGGGTGCGCGAGATCCACCTGTTGGGGCAGAATGTGAACGCCTATCGTGGAGTGATGGCCGATGGCGAGGAGGCCGACCTGGCGCTGCTGATCGACTATGTTGCAGCGATGGACGGGGTTGAGCGGATCCGCTTTACGACCTCCCACCCGGTCGAGTTTTCTGATCGACTGATTGCCGCCTTTGCCGAGGTGCGGGAGCTGGTCGGCCATGTCCATCTACCGGTGCAGTCGGGTTCCGACCGCATTCTGTCGCTGATGAAGCGGGGGCACACCGCTTTTGAGTACAAGGCCAAGATCCGCAAGCTGCGGGCCGCCCGCCCCGACATCTCGATCTCTTCCGACTTTATTGTCGGTTTTCCCGGTGAGACCGAGGAGGATTTTGCCCAGACCTTGCGCCTGATTGAGGAGATCGGTTTTGACCACTCCTTCAGTTTTATCTATAGTGCCCGTCCAGGCACCCCTGCCGCCGAGCTGCCCGACGATGTGCCGTATACGCGCAAGCAGGAGCGGCTGGAGCGGTTGCAGCGGGCGCTCAATACCCACGCCCAGCGCATTAGTCGGCAGATGGTGGGGACGACCCAGACCATTTTGGTCGAGCGTCCGGCGCGTAAGGATACGGGGCAGTTGGCGGGACGCACCGAGAACCACCGGGTGGTCAACTTTGTCGGCGACTCGGCGCTGATCGGTCACTTTGTCCCGCTGCGCATTACCGAGGCGCTGCCTAACTCGCTGCGTGGGGAGCTGCTTGCGGGGTGATTTACTCGCTAGAGCGACAAACCGATTCGTAAACTAACAGGAAATTGTTACTATTGTGTCTGATCTACCCGATACCCTGGATTTAGTCCTTGAGCCGGAGAGCGCTACCCGACTCTCCAATCTGTGCGGTCGTTTGGATGAACATCTACGCCAGATCGAGCGGCGACTCGGCATTGAGGTCGCCAATCGCGGCTGCTCGTTTCACCTGATCGGCGAGCAGCGTTCGATTCTGGCCGGCGGAATGGTGCTGAAGGAGCTGTACGCTCTGACTAGCGAGGAGAGCCTGACCCCGGAGCGGGTTCATCTCTACTTGCAGGAGGCGGGAATTGAGGCGCTGGCCGAGGAGTCGGAGGCGACCCGGCTACCCGAGGTGCTGATTAAGACCCGGCGCGGAATGATTCGGCCACGCGGGCGTAATCAGCAGGAGTATCTGCAGCGCATTCTCCGTCACGACCTGAACTTTGGGGTCGGGCCAGCAGGCACCGGCAAGACCTATCTGGCAGTGGCGTGTGCCGTTGATGCGCTGGAGCGTGACCAGGTGCGGCGCATTCTGCTGGTCCGCCCGGCGGTGGAGGCGGGAGAGCGGCTGGGATTTCTGCCGGGCGATTTGGCGCAGAAGATCGACCCCTACCTGCGTCCGCTGTATGATGCGCTGTATGAGATGCTCGGTTTTGAGCGGGTCGCCAAGCTGATTGAGCGCAATGTCATTGAGGTAGCCCCGCTCGCCTACATGCGCGGGCGCACCCTGAATGAGTCCTTTATTATTCTGGATGAGGCGCAAAATACAACGCCAGAGCAGATGAAGATGTTTCTTACGCGAATCGGTTTCGGCTCGACCGCCGTGGTGACCGGTGATGTGACCCAGGTCGATCTGCCACGCGGACAGCTCTCCGGGCTGCGTCAGGCGATTGAGGTGTTAGAGCGGGTGGAGGGGATCAGCTTTACCTTTTTCAGCGCAAAGGATGTGGTTCGGCACCCGTTGGTGCAGCGGGTGGTGCTGGCCTATGAGAGCTACCAGGCCTCGATTGGAGGGGAGAAGTGATCGCTAGCGCGTTCCCGCTGGAGTTGACGCTGCAGCGCATCTCTACTACCCTTCCGCTTCCCGAGGAGCAGCTCTTTGCGCAGTGGCTGACGGCGGCCTTGGAGGGGCGCTGCCGGGCCGCCGAGGTGACGGTGCGTATCGTCGATCCGGAGGAGAGCCGCACCCTGAATCGCGACTACCGGGGGCGGGATGCTGCGACCAACATCCTCTCCTTTGGCTATGCCGACCCCACGCTGTCGGGGCTTCCGCTGCTGGGGGATCTGGTGATCTGCGCCCCGCTGGTGGTGGCGGAGGCGCAGCAGCAGGGGAAGCCGGTGGTGGCACACTGGGCGCATTTAGTGGTACATGGTGCCCTCCATCTGGTAGGCTATGACCATCAGGAGGAGCAGCAGGCGCAGCAGATGGAGGGGTTGGAGCGCGAGATTCTCGCGGCGCTCTCTTTTGCGGATCCTTATGCGGAGGAGGGGTAGGGTGCGCGACGCACCGGCCAAGCAATTCGGGTGGTTCGGAGGGTTTGGCCGGTATGTTGCATAGGCAGACACAATGAGCGAAGATGAGCAAGATAAACCCCCTCAACCTCTTATAAAGAGATTCATTTCCCACCTCTACGACGGTCCGCATGATCGCGGAGAGCTGACCGCCCTGCTGCATGACGCAGCAACCAGTGGCCTCATTGACACCCATGCTTTAAGCATGATTGAGGGGGTGATGCAGGTCGCCGAGCTGCGGGTACGTGATATTATGATCCCACGGGCGCACGTGGTGGCGATTCAGCGCAGTGCGACCCTTGAGGAGATTCTGCCAGTGGTGGTCGAGTCGGCCCACTCCCGCTTTCCCGTGATTGGCGATGACAAGGGGGAGGTGGTGGGGATTTTGTTGGCCAAGGATCTCCTGGTCTATTGCGGCAGTGCTACCCAGCGGCGCTTTGATATTCGTGAGCTACTGCGAGCGGCGGTCGTAGTCCCGGAGAGTAAGCGTCTGAACGTCCTGCTGAATGAGTTCCGCACCAGCCGCAACCACATGGCCATTGTTGTCGATGAGTATGGAACCTCCTCGGGGCTGGTGACGATTGAGGATGTGCTGGAGCAGATCGTCGGGGAGATTGAGGATGAGCATGACTTTGATGAGGGAACCAGTATCCTGCGCCGAGGAGAGTATGAGTTCACCGCCAAGGCGCTGACCCCGGTCGAGGAGTTTAACGAGTACTTCGCCGCCTCATTTGATGAGGAGGCGTTCGATACCATCGGTGGCCTGGTGACCCAGGCCCTCGGGCGGCTGCCGAAGAATGGGGAGCAGGTCGAGATCGACGGCTACCGCTTCAAGATCCTGCGGGCCGATAGTCGCCGCGTCCATCTGCTTAAGATTCGTATCTTGCCGACGCTGCGTGACTCCTGAACGCTTGCTTGCCCTGTAGGTCGCCTTGCGAGGCGACCTGACAGCTCGCCCTGAACGGCGGCCTACAGTATGATGGGAGGATGGCTTCTGCTCTATCGGTAGGATTTTGACTTTATATAAACGGTTTTTAGTTAGTTTACCTTGTCGGAGAGATTTATGTCTGAAATCATTGATATTCGCGCCCGTGAGATCCTCGATTCGCGGGGCAACCCAACCATTGAAGCGGATGTGATTACCGCCGATGGAGCGATTGGCCGGGCGGCGGTTCCCTCGGGAGCCTCCACCGGCTCCCGCGAGGCGCTGGAGCTACGCGACGGAGACACCTCTCGCTATCTGGGAAAAGGGGTGCGCCAAGCGGTAGAGAATGTGACCGGGGAGATTCGTGATAGCCTGCTGGGTATGGAGGTGACCGACCAGCAGGGGGTGGATCGTGCGATGCTGGAGCTGGATGGGAGCGAGAACAAGGGACGTTTGGGGGCCAATTCGATGCTGGCGGCCTCGTTAGCGACCGCCCACGCAGCCGCACAGGAGCAGTCGCTACCGCTCTATCGCTACCTCTCCAGCGGCCCCTACCGGATGCCGGTGCCGATGATGAATATCATCAATGGCGGCGCTCACGCCGATAATAGCGTAGATATTCAGGAGTTTATGATTCTGCCGGTGGGGGCTGGTTCGATGCGTGAGGCGGTGCGCTATGGGGCCGAGGTGTTTCATGCCCTCAAGGCGGTACTGAAAGGGCGGGGGTTAAATACCGCAGTTGGCGATGAGGGGGGATTCGCCCCCGACCTCCCCTCCAATGAAGCAGCCATTGAGGTGATTATTGAGGCGGTAGAGCGGGCCGGTTTTCGCATCGGTCTCGACATCTACCTGGGGCTGGATGTGGCCAGCTCCGAGTTCTACCGCGATGGTCGCTACCACCTCGCTTCGGAAGGGCGCAGCTTTGATGCGGCGGAGTTTGTCGATTATCTCGCCGGACTGGTGGATCGCTACCCGATTATCTCGGTAGAGGATGGCATGGATGAGAGCGACTGGTCGGGATGGCGGCTGCTAACCGAGCGGTTGGGCAAGCGCATTCAGTTGGTCGGAGATGATCTGTTTGTGACCAATACCCGCATTTTAGAGCAAGGCATTGAGCAGGGGGTAGCCAACTCGATCCTGATTAAATTAAACCAAATCGGTACCTTGAGCGAGACCTTGGAGGCGATTAAAATGGCCCATGAGGCGGGATACTCCGCCGTGGTCTCGCACCGCTCCGGGGAGACGGAGGATACCACTATCGCCGATCTGGTTGTGGCCTGCAACACCGGGCAGATTAAGACCGGCTCACTCAGCCGCTCCGACCGGGTCGCTAAGTATAACCAGTTGATGCGGATTGAGGATCAACTGGGAGAGGATGCCGAGTACGCGGGGATTAAGACCTTTCCCTATCATGGACAAGGGGCGTAATGCGGATAGTCGTCCTCATTCTGGTGCTACTGCTGGTGAGCTTGCAGTTTCGGCTCTGGGTTGGCAAGGGGAGTCTTGCGGAGGTCCATAACCTGAATCAGGAGATTGTCCGGCAGCAGCAGACGCTGGAGGAGATGCGGGAACGCAATCTGGAGCTTCAGGCTGAGGTGCGGGATTTGCAATCACGACGGGAGTGGATTGAGGAGCGTGCGCGTGAGGATCTCGGGATGATCGGTCGGGATGAGATCTTCTACCAACTGATTGAGCCGGTTGCCGGGGTGGTGCGCTATGAGCCGTGAGCCAGTACGCCTATGGGGGGCGATTCCTGCGGCGGGGGTGGGTCGCCGAATGGGGGGGACGCTGCCCAAGCAGTACCTGGAGTTGTGCGGGCGCAGGGTGATTGAGCACAGCATCGCCGCGCTGCGTGACCACCCGCGCATTGCGGCGGTCTATGTCGCCCTCGCCGAGGAGGACCGCTGGTGGCCGGAGACCCGCTATGCCGAAGATCCGGCGGTGCGGCGGGTGGCGGGCGGTGCCGAACGGGTCGAGTCGGTGCGCAATCTGCTCTACGCAGTGCAGCAGGTGGCCGCGCCCGATGATTGGGTATTGGTCCATGATGCCGCTCGCCCCGGTCTGACCCGCAGCGAGTTGGATCGGCTGATCACCGCCTGCGTCGATGACCCGGTCGGCGGGCTGCTGGGGGTGCCGGTGCGCGATACGCTAAAGCGGGTGGCGGCGGATGGCCGTGTAGCGCAAACGACTTCGCGGGAGGGGGTGTGGCACGCCCTCACTCCGCAGATGTTTCGGCTCGCCCCGCTGTTGGCGGCGATTGAGCAGGGAGTGGCCCGGGGGCTGGCACTGACCGATGAGGCGAGCGCGATGGAGGCGGCTGGCCTGCATCCGCTGCTGGTGGCGGGGAGCGCCGCCAACCTCAAGATTACCCATCCCGATGACCTGCTGCTGATCGACCTGTGTCGTGCGCTATCGCGGAAGGCAGAGCCCACCGTCTGAATGACTTTTTTACGGATAACCCCTCGGAGATCACAAAAAATGCGCACTCTTGGTGATAAAAATTTTCGCGGCGCAGTTGCCCTGAGCGCACTACTCGCCCTAGCGGCGGCGGGTACCGCGCAAGCCGCCGGTACCCTGACCTTCTACATCCAGGGGGAGAAGTTGGCGACGGAAGGATTTATCGCCCCGCAACTGACCAAAGATGGCTGGAGCCTGACGTTTGCTCACATCTGGGTCACCCTTGCCGACATCACCGCCCACCAGACCACCCCCCCCTTTGATGCGGGGCGGGAGGAGCTGATCACCGCCACTCAGCAAGTAACCCTGCCCGGAGTCTACACCCTCGATCTGGTGTCGGGGGGCGAGCATGGGCGCCTGCGCATCGACCACCTGAGCGCCCCACTCGGCCACTATAACGCACTCTCCTGGCGGATGGTCACCGCAGCAGAGGGGGTGGCGCAAGATACGGTGATGCTCTTCATTGGAACCGCTACCCGTGGCGACCAAAGCATTCCCTTTCAACTGGCTGTTGAGGAGCCCCACGCCTATCTGTGCGGTGAGTTTATTGGCGAAGAGCGCAAAGGGTTTGTCACCGCCGCCGGAGAGGCCGATCTGGAGATCACCTTTCACCTCGACCACCTCTTTGGACGGGCCGACAAACCGGCGAATGACCCGATGAACCGCACTGCGCCCGGCTTTGCCCCTTTCGCCAGTGGCACAGGAGTACAGCGGTTATCGCTGCACGGGCTGCACCTCGGCCACGTCGGCGAGGGGCACTGCCGGGTGTTGTGGAGCTGAACCGGCGGTGCGCCGCAGGACATCCCCGCCGCTCTGGAGTGGCGGGCTGCTGGGTACTCTCCTGAGCCTCGCCGCGCCGCCGTTGCTGGCCCATGCGGTAGCGGTCGAGGCGCGGGTGGTGCCGGGGATCGCGTTGCAGGCCCGCTACGACAGTGGCGAGCCGATGGCCCAGGCGCAGGTGGTGATCTACCGCCCCAACCAGCCGATGACCCCCGCACAGATCGGCTTGACCGATGCGCAAGGGCGTTTTCAGTTTGTCCCGACTCCAGCGGAGGAGGGGGTCTGGAGTCTCCAGGTGCGACAGGCGGGACACGGTGCGATGGTGCATCTACCGATGCCATTAACCGCGCCCGAGGGCGAGGTCGTGCCGGCGGTCGTCGCGGTGGCTGGCTTCGGGCAGCTAACGATTGTGCAGAAGATCGTCATGGCGCTCTCCATCGTCTGGGGGCTGATCGGTACCGCGCTCTTCTTTTACGCTCGACGCACTCCGAATGCACCTTCCTGACGGGGTTTTACCGCTACCGGTGACGCTCGGCGGCTATCTCGCCAGCTTCCTCCTCGCCGCCTGGTCGATCCGCCGGCTACGCGCCGCCCGCGACCCCTACCGCGAGGTGCCGCGTGCCGCGCTGTTGACTGCCGCCTTCTTCGTCGC
>SLIM01000289.1 GCA_007135625.1 Gammaproteobacteria bacterium | reverse complement strand
ACCACCCCAAGGGCAAGCACGCCGCTTGCCCGACCGAAACGTGAGGAGATGCCCCAATGGAAACAGCTACGCAGTTCGCGTGGAGATGTGCAAACGCTGGCGAATATCCAGCGCCCGACCCCAAAAAAAAGGGCGCAAGCAGATACGGAAAAGACGATGCCTGCTGGCTATGCGGAGGCCCGACAGACGGCGTGGGATGGCCTAAAAAGTTGGCATTAGCACCGACGTTTTGTGATCACAACTCAGCAATGAGGCTGGATAGCGGGACGGTATGCCAATCCTGCGTAGCCACGTCTTCGACGGGTGGCTGGATTCAATACGCCACAAAGTACCCGGAGAGGGGATTGTGGACTCACTTCCCGGATAAAGGCAACGGCAAATCGCCGCGAGGCTTTAACTGGCTTTACGCCAGTCATGTGTTCGGAAATGGCTATCACGAAACTCCATCAAGGCCGCGCTGGCGAGAGATTTTAGCTAATCCGCCGACCCCCCCTTTTCTAGCAATTATGGCTATTAACGGGAAAAAGCAGATACTGTTCAGGGGCAGGGTATCCCAGAGCCGCGAATCTTTTTGGGTGCAAGCCGATGAGCTTAGAGTGCTTGTTTCTCCTGCAAAGTTTATTGAGTGCGTAAACGCATTCGAGGCACTTTATAATGCTGGATTTAGCAAGGACAGCATTGTGTCAGGAGAGTATCACAGTGGGCAAATAGCAAAGACCGGGTTGAGGAGGTGGAAAGAACTGGAAGACAATATTTCACCTTGGCGCACTCACGATCCTGGACTTATGATATTATGTCATCATTGCGCACAGCGAACAGAGGAGGAAAAAGAAGAGACTGAGAAAAAGGCGGCTGTTATTGAGCAGCCGGTTATTGAAGCAAAGCCCGCTATTATCGAGCGGGGACAGATGGGGTTATTCTGATGTACTATCAGTTTGATACGGACGATAAAAGCGCTGCAACAGCCGCGTTAATGGTCTATGTGGTTTATAGATCAAGGGACTCTCGCCGGTTCAAGGTTACACCGGATATGTGGAGCAAAATAGAGCGGTTTGTGCAGGCAAGCGCAAAGCGGTCAAAGACGATCCCGGACTTTCTGGAATCGTTAAAGCCGAGGCTATCTTGCGGAGCGATAAATCCAAAATGGATGGCTGTAGGAGCGGTCGGTCTGGTTGGCCGAAAAGATGCCTACGGGCATACAGAGTATATCCAGAGAGGAGACTCACGCGAGTTTTTGACGGGCGTGCTGTCTGAATGCGACCACAAGCAGGTAATCAAGCGCCTTTACACTCAAACTACTTATGTAGTGTTGCTTGTGAGAGATAGGCTTGAAAGAGAAAAGCCTGTCGAAAACGAATTGAATAGCCTTATTGATGAGGGAGAGGAACTATGAGCCATTACCGCATTCACGGACTTTTTACGCTGCGATCCCCTTTGTCGCATATCGGCGCGAATATCAGCACCCAGACCTTTCTCGTGGAAGAGCCGATTGTACAGCCAGACGGAACGCTAGAGAACGTTTTTGCCTACAATGGCAACGCTTGGCGCGGCGCACTGAGAGATCAGGCAGCGGCGTATCTTTTGGATAAACTGCAAGGGCCTAACGGCAACCCAGCGTCCGTTCCACTAGATATATTTCACCTGTTCTTCACCGGTGGGAGGATCGGGGGCGATCAGTCAATCGACATAGAGCAGGCCCGCAAAATCAGAGCCGCAATCCCTATGTTGTCAATGTGGGGGGGTGGTGTAGGTAACCAGATCATGGCCGGAAAAATGCGGGTGTCTAGCGCGTATCCATTATGCGCAGAGGCCATTCCCGTTTTGCCCGAGCGCTGGCATTCAGCAGCCGAGCGCACGGCTTATGCCGATCTTACTTTCGAGAAATCCTTCTCCAGAATGGATGACACGAAAAGGGAGGACATGCAGCAATACTTGCCTTCTGCTGATACAGCCGGATTATTGGAGGGGGGCGGCGGGAAAAAGAAAAAAGATGGCGACAAGGCAGTCGCAGACCAGATGCGAATGACTACTGAGCTATTAGCGCCTGGGGCGATGCTCTATCAAGAAATCGAGGTGCTTGATGCTTCGCAGATTGAGATGGGCGCTCTTGTATCGGCGATCCATTACTGGAGCCGAAGCCCACATTTGGGAGGGCAAGCGAATAAAGGCCATGGAAAATGCACTCTTAGCTATCGAATCATGAATATGGACAATAGCGAAGAGCAGGACTTTGTGCGTGTCTCTGGAGATGGGCCTTGCCTGCTAGCTGCATCAGCAAAAGACGCGAAAGATTCTTATGATCAGCATCTTAGGGCGCTATACGACAACATGCTGACCGATAAGTCAAAAACGCTTCGCGGCCTTATTGGGGCGGTGTAATGGCTTGGTACGCTAGGATACCCAAAATGGATGTCCCTGCGTACTGCGTGCATCAACTCCTTTGGTCGTATTTACCGAAGGAGTATCGGCAGGCAGGAGCAGAACGGCCTTTTGTTTATTTGCAGGACAAGGAGCATATTCACGTCATATCCAGAATGCCTCTATCTACCGATGCGATGCTACTGGAAACGAGTATAAGCAGCGGAAAGGTGTATCAGTTCAAAGTTCTTTGCAGTCCGTCAAGAGGCGGCAAGTCACCGGATGGAGAAAGGCTTCGCAGGCTTTACTACAGGGGCAACGACGAGCGCAGAGAGTGGTTATCGAGGCGGCTTGATGGGTGTGCAGAAGTTCTCTTTTCAAGCGTGTTTGATAGGCCGGTTCGATTGATCAAGAAGCCGAAGGGCGTAACGGTCAAGATTGAGGAGTGCGTAATAACTGGCACATTGCGAGTTACCGATAAAATGGCCTTTCTTTCCAAAATGAGCAGCGGGATAGGTGGCAGGGGAGCGTGGGGGTGCGGGTTGCTTTGGATGCCGGAGGTGATGCAATGAAAGACTATGAGAGGGAGACTTATAGGCTACATGCAAAGCAGCGCGGATTCCTTGCAAAGGTGGAGAGGGCGAAGGCGAGGGTAAATGAATGGATTCGCCGGAGCAAGAAGCCATACGTCGCATTCAGCGGGGGCAAGGACTCGACCGTCTGCCTATCGCTTGCCAGAGGCATAATCGAGGATGTGCCAGCGGTGCTGTATCACGAGCAATGGCTTTTGCCCGAGACAGAAGCGTATATTCGCACAATACCGAGCTTGCGCATCATTGCAAGTCCACATACACATCCCGGTGGCGTTAAGCATTGGGCTAATTCAAAGCCTTCTGACCCTTCTTTTATTTGGATCGAAAAGGAGAGCCGACATCCGGTAGAAGACTGGGCGGAAAGCAATGGATACGATGGAGTGGCGGTAGGCATTCGATGTGCTGAGGCTGGCTACAGACGGCGACACATAATCGCTAAGGGAGCATTATTTCAAAGAGTAAACGGCGTGCATCAATGCTACCCAATCGCAGGCTGGTCAGACGTAGACGTATGGGCATATCTGGTCAGCACAGGAACCCACTATAACCCCGCGTATGACCGCATGTCATCGCTGGACATCCCTTTGCGTGAGAGGCGGGTAGGCCCATGGTGGAATGACCGTGCAGCCAGTTATGGGAGCATGGATCGGCTCAGGATGGGGTGGCCGGAAGTGTACAATAAGTTCATGAGAGAGGCTTATAAAAGATGATTGAAGGCAATCCGATGTTTATTGTTATTTCTGTTCCAGAGCGAGCAGACCTTTTATCGGGATTACTGATAGAGCTAGAGGAGACTGGCATCAAAGCTGATGTGCATAAACAGGAGAACAGGGGGAATAGAGAAGGGTTTAGGCTTCAATCTATGACTGCACTTCGGGCTGCGCGGGCAAAAGGCAGAGACCTTGTTTTTCTTGAAGATGACGTGAGAATCTCAAAGAGGTTCCCTGCCGCGCTGAGAATGGCAATGGATTCTTCTTTTGACATTGTAACGTTCTATGCTGCGGGGATGTGGTTTTATCCAGCGGCAATAAAGCGAAGAATACTTGATTATGAAAAAAATGGATTTAATTTCTCTGATCCCTTTTTTTTGTTCGAGCCGATCAATAGAGCAAAGTACTTCGGTAGTCAGTGCCTACTCATCAAGAACCCAACTATAGATCGCATATTGACGATCATGGAAAATGATAATAGGCCGTTCGACAACGTACTTGCAGATGCGGGGCAGCTTGGAGCCGTTTTCCCTAACCCGGTGCAGCACATTGGGGTTAAATCAGCGATAAGCGGCCACCACCGCTACCATACATCAAGGAGCTTTTGCAAATGAAACCAATCGCAATAACCGCCGTTCTCTACTCCGGATTTGTATCTTCTGATCCCTGGTCGCCCGCAATCGACGGCATTCTCGCCTATTGGCACATGCGCGAGAAGTTGGGGCCGGATGAGTTCAGTATCCGGCAAGGACACGATTATCAAATGGAGCCTGTTGATGACCTGCCGCTAGAGAAGATCGTTCATGGGGGGGCTTGGTGGTATGCTGCCAGTTCTCCGATTTATAAGGCGCAAGCGACGGTTCAGCGACACCTCCACCGTCGGTTTGATCAAACGCACGCGGAGAAGTACCTACCTGAGGGGTCGAAAAAGATAATGACAAAAGCGGGCGCATATAAAAACGCCCGCATGGTAGCGAGTCAAATTATCACCAACCGAGTGACCTGGCACGTCATTGGAGATCGTGAAGAAATCGAAAGACTGCTGAAGCAATGCCACCACATCGGAGGCCGTGTAGGGGCCGGTTTTGGGCGCGTGAGGGGGTGGGAGTTCGCAGTGGGAGTAGCAGACCTAGCGAGAACAGCAAGGCCGCTACCAGCGGCATACGCTGTCGAAAACGGAATTGAGGGCGTAGAAATGGAATGGGGGATTAGACCCCCTGGCAGGATTGCCGCAAACAGCTTCCACTGCGTTATGCCAGCGCCTGCGCATTCTGATTTGTGATATAACCCCAAGGGCAAGCACGCCGCTTGCCCGAAACGCAGAGGACGAAAAATGCCAGCAATTCACGTCTATAGTCGAGGTATACAGCGAACGGCAGAGAACCGCGTTGATGATACACCACTCGCCATCCCACGCCAGGCATTGAAAGAAAACGCTCAGAGAATGGAGAGAATTGAGGATGGAATAAGGTTCTTTACATACATAACTATGATATCTACTATTGGGATATGTTTCAATGATTATATGGCAATAGTAGCAGAGATGGCGACCGTTATTGCGGGTAGTCTTATGATAAGATTATATTCTGTTGACAACAGAGTGTTAGTTTGGAACCCTAATGACTTGAAGTGGATCATAACGCATCGTCAGTACTTTAGTAGCTTCAAACATACACTATCTTCATGGTACCCGAACCCAAATCCATAGGACGAAAAATGCCAATAATCGAAGAGCGTAAAATCGAAGAGCTGATTCCATACGCAAGGAACAGCCGAACCCATAGCGACGAACAAGTAGCACAGTTAGCAGGTGCCATTGATGAGTT
>SLIM01000206.1 GCA_007135625.1 Gammaproteobacteria bacterium | reverse complement strand
CCTCCGCCCTCTACCCTAACTAACGATCATCACGCAGGACTTCGTGAATCGGACGGTGCGAGAGGCGACGCTTGAGCAGGCGTTGCAGACGCAGCGGGATTAGGCGTGAGAGCCAGCGTCCCGGGCGACTGGTGCGCAGTTGTACCAGTTGACGCAGCAGGTTTTCACGACGCGAGAGGCGGGCGAGTTGTTCGCTGCCATGTTGCGATTCACTGACGAACAATTGCAGCATGGTGTGGTCGAGGCGCGGCCCGGGAGTGGCGGGTGGGGTGGTGTGGAGGTAGTGAAGGCGGTAGAAGGGGTCGCCGTTGCTGGTGCTGGGCTGCTCTTGCCAAGGGTGGCTGGTGCCGCTATGCTGTTCGATAAAGTGTTGGCGCAGTTGGGTGAGGCGCTCCAGCCAGGCGGTGACGGGCTGCTCCCAGGGTTCGATCCAGGTGAGCGGGCGCTCTTGCAGGCGCTCGGGGAAGGCTCCCAAGTTGGGGGCGAGGATCGGTAGGCCGGTGGCGAGTCCTTCGCTGAGGGTGTAGCTGTAGGTCTCGGGCCAGAGCGCGGTGAACCAGAGCAGGTGCGGGTCGAGCTGCTGAATTTGGGTGACGATCTGGGTGTGGTCGTAGTCGCCATGTTCGATGACCGCATCCAGCGGGCGGTAGGCGTAGCCGATCAGGTGAAACTCCAGCGGCAGGTGCTGGGCGCGGGCCTGCTGGGCGCTCTGCTCTAGCAGATCGGCCCCCTTTTCGCGGCTGATCGCACCGAAGACGACAATGCGCAGCGGTGCGTCGGGGGGGAGTTGCGGTTCGCGCACGGCGGGGTAGGGTGCCCAGCGCTCCCACTCGGGGTGGAAGATCACCCGATAGCGGGCCTCGGGAAAGTGCTGGCGGTAGAGTGCGGCGGTGTGGTGCGAGGGGGCGATGACGCGATTGGCCTGGTAGAGCAGCGGCTTTTGGTTCTCCTGCCACTGCTCCAGGGAGACCGGGAAGGGGTAGGGGGTGGCCTGCTGTTCCAGGTCGGGGCAGTAGCGCCCCAGGTCGTCGGTCTGGGTCGGGTTGGCGTTAATAAAGTAGTAGTCATGCAGGGTGACATCAAAGGGGATTCCGAGGCGGGCGGGAAGTCCCCAGAGGGCGGTCTCTAGCCCGAGGGTGTGGTGAAAGTGGAGGTGGGAGAGGCCGATGCTGGTGAGTAGCTCAATCAGGAGCGGGAACTGTTCGGGGAGGCGCAGTTGCAGTAGCATCAACCGCTGGTGGCCGCTGAGGTCGAGTTCGAAGCGCCCTTCGCCGAGCGGCTTGAGGAGCAGAAAGTCCACTTCGTTGGCGAGGTGGTCAAATAGCTCCTGAATGTGCAGCCAGGTGCCGCCGCTGAGGTGGTGGGTGAGGTGCAGACTGCGCGGGCGCGGGGAGTTGCGCAGTAGCTCGATCCAGGCGGCGAGGCGGTGGCGGGCCTGGGGGTCGGCGGCGATGTGCTGATGCACCAGGTGGTGGTAGTCGGGGTAGAGGCGGTCGAGGATCTCTTGGGCGTTACTGGCGCGGGCCACCTGTTCGGCGGCGAAGCTTACTCCGCCGCTGTGGTAGACGAAGGTGTCACAGCAGAGCAGGTTGCTCCAGCCGGCGGCGGCGGCGCGGCGGCAGAAGTCGTTCTCTTCGCCGTAGCCGCGACCGAAGCGCTCGACATCAAACAGGCCGAGCTGGTCGAGGGCGCGGCGGCGGAGGTAGAGGCAGAAGCCGACTCCGGTGGGGATTTCGACGCTCTGCCCGGCGTTGGCGACGGCGCAGGCGCGGTCGATGGCGGCGAGCGAAAAGCCGGGAGGGAGCGGGTTGTCGTGGCAGAGGCGCGGGAAGCTGCAGATCGTGGCGTTATTGGAGAAGGGGGTGAGGGTGGCGGCGCGGGGGTTGGCGGCGGCACAGTGGCGCAGGCGGTCGAGCCAGTCGCCGTGCAGTTCGGTGTCGCTGTTGAGCAGGATCACATCGTGTTGGGGGTTACGGGCCATCCCCCGGTTGACGCTGGCGACGAAGCCGAGGTTGCGTTCGTTGCGCAGGTAGTCGATCTCGGGGTGGTCGGCGGTGAAGGTGGCTAGCCACTGGTCGATCTCTGGGAGCGGGGTGGCATCGTTAATCAGCACCAACTGCCAGGGGGTTTGCTGGGGGTGGGCAAACAGGCTCTCCAGGCAGCGGCGTAGCTCGTCGAGACCGGCGTAAACGGGGAGGATGATGTCAATGGTTTTCATGGTGCTTATGCGGTCTCAATCAGCTTTAGGAGACGAATAACCCGTCCAGCAATTGGGTGGATGGTGACGCGGTAGAGGCGGCGCTCAAAATGTTCGCTGCGCTCCCAGTTCTGTCGCACCTGCTCCTCCAGTTCGCGGCTCCACTGTTCGAGGCGGGCAAACTCGGCATTGCGTTCGGCGAGCTGGACATCGCGTTTGGCGACGGTCGAGAGGGCGTAGCTATGCTCTTGGCCGAGCAGGGAGAGTTGGTTATTGACATCAATAATCTGCTGGCCGGCCTGCTGGTAGAGGGCGGTCAGCTCGGCGATTTCGCGATCCCGCTGCTCAACGGTGGCGCGGGTGGTGGTTAGCTCTTCACCCACTTGCAGTAACTGCTGGCGATCCCGCAGCAACTGCCGGTTGTTGTCGAGGAGTGCCGCCGCGCCTCCCAGGAAGGGGGCGAGGAGCTGCTCATATTGCGCCCAGTAGTCGCTCTCATCGAGCCGTTGCGGATGGTCGAGCAGGTCGCGGTAGAGCCGCTCCAGGTGCGAGGAGAGGGGCGATTCGAGGGTATTGTCCTTGTTCTCGCTGGTACGCCAGTGGCGCAGGGTCGGGTCGATCTCTTGGCGCAGCGCGGCATCGGCCACCGGCGGCGGGGTCGGCCAGCGCAGTCCCAACTGCCGCCCGATTCGCTCAATGGTCGGGTGCAGCGCCTCCAGAACCTGCTGGTAGTGGAGCAGCGCACGCGGCAGACCACGGCTATGCTGCTCCGCATCCAGCAGGTAACGCAGCCACAAGAGATCGGCAGTAAAAGGGGTGAAGGGGTCGCGGCGGCAGAGGGAGCGGCGCACCTCGGCGGGGGAGCGGACTACCAGCAGGCAGCGGGGATCTCGTCCCGCCTCTACGGCTGCCTCGCGCCACAGCGGCAGTAGGCGGCAGAGTCGGGGATCCTTGAGAACTGCTAGCGGGGCATCGCGAAAGGTGTGGCGTAACCAGTCGCTGGCCTGCTGGCACGACTCCTCCTGCCACCAGGCCGGGGGGTAGTCGGCGATGTCGTACCAGCTCGAATGCAGTTTTTGCATGAGCGCCTGATTGCGCTCAACCAGTTCAGCATTCTCCCAGAATCCTCTATCATTGATCCCCGCCTCGGCGTGGAGCAGCTCACTGCCCAGGTCGCCACCCAGCAGATTGATCATGCGGGTCACTGCCGAAGTGCCGCTGCGGTGCATCCCAAGGATAAACAACATGGGTTGTCGTGTCATTATGCTAGGCCTTTTGTGTTATATTGCACGGTAGTAACAACGATTGCTGAAAAGTAAATAAGGTGTTTTTTGATGCAAGATCTCTCCTTTTCATGGTCTTTTGAGTCCAGCGCCCCCCCCGCTTCCGGGGGGAGTGACGGGCGACTCTTCGTGCTTGCCCCTTGTACCCACTACCCATTGCCGGATAATCGGGTGTTGCTGATCCGGCGCTTTAGTGAGGCGCGTGGCGTAGTTACCGGCGAGGTGCTGCACGCCCTTGGGGTCTGCACGACGTTTCGCACCCTGGAGCAACATGCGCAGATGATGGTCGCTACCTTTCCGGGGTTGATCGAAGGGGTCGAGGATGCTCGCCAAGTCTTGGAGGCACTGCGCCAAGGGGGGCTGTTCCTCTCTTCCGCCGAGATCGAGACGGCACTCGCTCGCCCCCCCTCGGAACCCAATACGGTGCGCAGGGTCACCGTCTGTCTCCCCACTGCTGACCGTCCGGCGCTGCTGGAGCGGGTGCTGGTGTCGCTCGGTACGCAGCAGCGAGAGGGGGATATTCGCTACTACGTCATCGACGACTCGCGCCAAGCAGCGAATATAGCAAAAAATCGACAAATAACCCAGCAGCAAGCGAAGCACCAAGGGATTGCACTCCACTATTTCGGCCCCGAACAGCAGCAGCAGCAGGTCACCCGCTTGCAGCAGCGGCTGCCGCGCTGGGCGAGTGAGGTCGAGTTTCTGCTGGGTCGCTTTGCGCCCGAGTCAGTTCCCTCGTATGGTCGCTCCTTGAACCACGCCCTGCTGCTCTCGCGTGGCGGGGCGCTGGTCTATATTGACGACGACACCCTCTGTCAAGGCTATGCCCCGTCGGTTGCTACCCTGCCCCAGGTGGCCCTCGGGGGCGGGCGGCGTGAGTGCGACTTTTTGCAGGGGGAACGGGCTTGGGAGCAACAGGGTACGCCACTCGATCCAGTCACCGAGTTTGGGCGCTTTATCGGGCGTTCCCCCTTGGCGGTGGCCGCCGAGTTGCAGCAGCAGGGGAATGTCCTCTCGCTGGAGGGGATGATCACCCCGCAGGCAACTGCGTTATTGGCCCCGGCCAGCCGGATCGCGGCGGTCACCTGCGGCCTCTACGGCGACCCCGGCACCGGCGGCCATCAGTGGCTGTTTGAGCTGCAAGGCCCATCACGGGAGCGGCTGCTGCGTGATGAGGCGAGCTACCGCCGGGCGCTGCACGAGCGCAACGTCTGGATGGGGGTGAGTCGCCACCAATTCACCCCCGGCCACTCGCTGCTTTCGATCAACAAATGTATCGACCATAGCCGCCTGCTCCCCCCCGCTTTCCCGCTGCTGCGCAATGAAGATCTGCTGTTTGGGCGGATGTTGGCGATGCTCCACCCCGATAGCCTCTTTCTGGAGCTGCCGTGGGCAGTGCCGCACCTCCCCGCCACGCCACGCAACTGGCCCGAGGATCTGCTCGAACAGCCGATGCTGCTCGGTTTTTCGCGCCTCTCCGCGCTACACCTCTCGCAGCGTGAAGCGGCATTGGTGACCCGCGACCCGAGCGCCCGTCTGGGGCTGATCGGTGACTTTTTGAGCGACCTTGGCGGAGCCGACCAGAAGCTGCTCCAGCAGCAGGTGAGCGAAGGGTTGGCTCGGGTGCGTGCTGAACTGATTAACCGTCTCCATTATGGGTTGCAAGGAGATGTTCCCGCCTACTACCGCCGCGATGTCCTGCGCCAGATCGAGGCCAATGAGCGGGTGCTGTTGAGCAGCGGCTCGGCTGGTCCCTACGACCTGTTTGAAGCTTTTCCCGAGCGCGACCCCGTGGCAACCGCGCAACTGCTCTGGCAGCGCTTCGCCGATGCCATTTATGCTTGGGAGGATATTCTCCACGCCAGTGGGAACCCTTGAGGCGGTGAATGGTCGGATTCGGGTGCTAGGTGCTAGGTGCTAGGTGCTAGGTGCTAGGTGCTAGGTGCTAGGTGCTAGGTGCTAGGTGCTAGGTGCTAGGTGCTAGGTGCTAGGTGCTAGGTGCTAGGTGCTAGGTGCTAGG
>SLIM01000347.1 GCA_007135625.1 Gammaproteobacteria bacterium | reverse complement strand
CAGCGATGGGGCAACTTCAAGGTCGGCGAATACTTCTTGGAATTGGCGGCGGAATTGCCGCCTACAAAAGCGCCGAGCTGGCACGCCGCCTACTGGCGGCAGGCCCCGTTGTGCGCGTCGTCATGACCCCTGCGGCCACCCACTTCATCACCCCACTCACCCTCCAGGCGCTCACCGGCGAAAGTGTCCGTTGGCGGCTCTTCGACCCCCAAGACGAGGCGGCGCTGTGCCACATCGAACTCGCCCGCTGGGCCGACGCAATCCTCATCGCCCCCGCCACTGCCGACCTCATCGCCCGGTTACGACTGGGGCTGGCCGACGACCTTCTCACCACCCTCTGCCTCGCTAGCGAGGCCCCTCTGGCACTCGCCCCGGCGATGAATCGGGTGATGTGGCAACAGCCGGTAATCCAACAGCATATCGCTGCACTGCAACAGCGCGGAATCCTCCTCTACGGCCCCGCCGTCGGGGCGCAGGCGTGCGGCGAAGAGGGCGCGGGACGGATGCTCGAACCCGTCGAACTGGTCGCCGCGCTAGAGCAGCAACTGCACTGCGGCAGCGCTCTCGACGGGGTACGGGTGATCATCACCGCCGGTCCCACCCAAGAGCCACTCGACCCCGTCCGCTTCCTCGGCAACCGCAGCTCCGGCAAGATGGGCTTCGCCCTAGCGCAAGCAGCAGCGCAGCAAGGGGCCGCAGTCACCCTGATCAGTGGCCCGGTAGCTCTGCCGACACCGCGCCGAGTGGTGCGCATTGATGTCACCAGCGCCCAAGAGATGGAGCAGGCGGTTAACGCAGCGATTCAACACTGCGACCTCTTTATCGCCAGCGCAGCGGTAGCCGATTTCCGCCCCGCCAGCCACAGCGAACAGAAGATCAAAAAAGGGGAGAGCGACCGCATGACCCTGCAACTACTGCGCAACCCGGATATCCTCGCCGAGGTCGCCGCCCGCCCCACCCCGCCCTTTACCGTCGGCTTTGCCGCCGAGACCGAAGCGCTACTGGCCCATGCCGAAGCCAAGCGAATCGCCAAACGGGCCGATATGATCGCCGCTAACCTAGTCGGCGGTCCCGTCGGCGGCTTTGGCAGCGAAGAGAACCGCGTCACCCTGCTCTGGAGCGGAGGCCAGCAGGAGTTCCCCCTGATGCACAAACAGGCGCTGGCCCACCAGCTCCTCCAAACCATCGCCCAACACTACCGGCAAGCGAGGATAAAATCTGATGCAATCTATTGAAGTAAAAATTCTCGACCCACGTATCGGAGAGCGCTATCCGCTCCCTAGCTACGCCACCGACGGCTCCGCCGGACTCGATCTACGCGCAATGGTCGAGCAGCCCCTACTCCTGCAACCGGGAGCCAGCGAACTGATTCCCAGCGGCATTGCGATCCACCTCAGCGACCCCGCCACCGCCGCCATGATTCTGCCACGCTCAGGCTTGGCGCACAAACATGGCATTGTTCTTGGTAATTTAGTGGGGCTGATCGATGCCGACTACCAAGGCCCGCTCCTCCTCTCCTGCTGGAATCGAGGAGTCGCCCCGTTTACCATTGAGGTCGGAGAGCGTATCGCGCAACTGGTGGTGGTACCGATTCTCCGCGCCGAACTCACCGTTGTCACTGCCTTCACGGAGAGTCGGCGTGGTGAAGGGGGATTTGGCCACTCCGGCAGGCATTGACAAAATTACGCAAACAAGGTATTTTTTAGCTCGCAAACGGCAGGCGACCCAAAAATCCCATTGCGCAGTTTTCCCCAACCCGAAAGAGAGAGGCGGTAGATCAGCACCGTCGGAGAGCAACCAACATGGCCAAACGCAGCAATAGCACCGAACCAGCAGCGACCACAGGAGAGCATGACCCGTGCAGCAGATTGACCTGCGGCGGCATCTGGCGCTTCGCCCGCAACTACCTACTCCTCAGCCTGCTGCTACTCGCCGCAGCGACCGGCGCAGTCCACCTCCTCTCCGCCAGCGCCGAAACCGAGGCCGGACTACACGGTACCCGCCTCGCCGCTGAAAGCGTAGCCGGACGCGTCGCCGAACAGGTGGCACTGCACCACGCCCAAATCGAGCTGTTGAGCCACCAGCTCGGCATCGTCTCACGCCTGCAAGGCGGCAGCGAACGCTACGCCGAAGAGGGGCGGCTACTCTCCCACACTCTGGCGGGCTACCCCAAAGTCACCCTCTTCACCCCCCAGGTCGAGCGGCTGGAGAGCGCCATCGGCGGAGAGATTGGCTACGCCCTCTACGAGATGCTCGACACCGCCGCACGCGGTGAAATCCCGCCCGCAGAGATTCACAGCGGCGATGCCGGAGCGCGCAGCGTCTCCCTGGTACGGCCACTCAAAGAACCCGGCAGCGGAGCCGTCGTCGCGATTGTTCACGCCGCCTTCAGCGATGACCTGCTCACCCGAGCGCTTCCCAACCACACATCGGGAGGTGGACAGCTCACCCTCTCCCAAGTGGTCGATGGCCGCCACTGGGTAATCGCCAACAGCGCCATGGGGGGCGCAGAGCGACCCCGTCACCAGCAACCGATCCCAGGCACCCTGTGGATGGTCGGCTACGACTACCAGAGCGGCGAACTCCTCCCCGCCCTCCTGCTACCCGCCGCCATTCTCGGTACCACCATGCTGCTGCTACTACTCTCTCTGCTTCTCGCGCTTAGCGGGGTGCGCCGCCGTCTCAACAGCGACCTGCGAGAGACCCGAGCCGTCGTCAATGAGCTACTGGGCAAGGGAAGCAGTAAATCCCGCAGCGCAAATCTGGAGGAGTTTCAGAGCCTCTTCGACTGGCTCGCCAAGGCGACCTTCATCCACGGCACCACCCCAAACGGCAGCGGTGCAGCAACACCGCGCCCCAAACGTCCCCCTCCCCCACGCAGCGCCGCCCCCGCCCCCGCCTTCGGCTCCGCCGCCACCGCAGGGTACGAAGTTAGCGAGGAGGAGCACCCCGCAGAGTCCGCAGCGCCGGAACCGACGAACCCGTCCGCCCCATCGGCAACCCTGCCGAGTGAAATCTTCCGGCGCTACGACATTCGCGGCCACTACCAGGCGGAGTTAAGCCGCGAAGTGGCCTACGCCCTCGGGCAGGCAATCGGCAGCGAGGCGCTACAAAGTCGGCAAGACCACCTGATCCTCGCGCACGACGGCAGCGCCGGCGGAGCAACCATCGCCGAAGCCCTAGGGCGCGGAGTACTCGCCACCGGCTGCAATCTCCTAGAGGTCGGCACCATCACCACCCCAATGCTCTATTTCGGAACCCACGCACTCACCACAAACTCCGGGGTCATGGTCGCAGGTACCGATCACGGCGGGGACGAGGTACATCTCAAGATCGTCATTAACGGTAAACTCCTCAGTGGTGCCACCCTCGACAAACTGCGTCAGCGGCTAGAGCAGGGCGACCTGATGCAGGGCGAAGGCCAGACCAGTCCACACGATCTACGCCCCGACTACATCGAACGCATCCTTGACGACATTCAGCTCATTCGTCCGCTACGCGTGGTTGTTGATGGCGGCAATGGAGTCGCTGGGAAGTTCGCCCCCGACCTGTTTCGGGCGATTAGCTGCGAAGTCACCGAACTCCACTGCGAACCCGACGACACCCTCCCCCACCACTCCCCCGATCCCAGCAACCCCGACTCCCTGCAAGATCTAATTGCAGCGGTAGCGCAACAGCAAGCCGACCTCGGCATCGCTTTCGACCGCGACGGCGACCGCCTCGGCATCGTTGACTCCGCAGGCAAAATCATCTGGCCCGACCGCCTGCTGATTCTCCTCGCACGCGACATCCTTTCGCGCCAACCGGGAGCCGATATTGTCTACGATGTCAAATCGAGCCGCCTCCTCGCCCCCGAGATCCTTAACGCCGGAGGTCGCCCGATGATGTGGAAGAGCGGCCACACCCTAATTCGCGAAATGATGAAGCAGAGCGATGCCCTCCTCGGCGGCGAATTCAGCGGCCACCTGTTTATCAAAGAGCGCTGGTACGGCTTCGACGATGCCCTCTACGCCGCCGCTCGCATCCTCGAAATTCTCGCCATGGAGTCGGGCAGCAGCGCCGAACTCTTCGCCACCATCCCGGAAGAGCCAGCCACCCCGGTACTCCTGGCACGCACCCCCAAGGGTACCCAAGAGAAACTCATGAAGGTACTCGCGAAACGCCTCAAACTGGCCGATGCCAAACTGGTTACCGTAGATGGTATTCGCGCCGAATTTGAAGACGGCTGGGGATTGGTCCGCGCCTCCAACACCCACTCTGCTCTCAGCTTTCGCTTTGAGGCCGCCAACGAACCGGCACTGCACCGCATTCAGGAGCAGTTTCGCAGCCAGATCAAGATCCTGGCCCCCGACTTCAAACTTCCCTTTTAGTCACCTTAACCCCTAGGAGAACCTCCCGCAATGAGTCTCACCCCGGAAGCAGCGGCCAACGTCGCCGGCGTACTCTCCAAAGCGCTCCCCTATATTCAACGCTTTCGTGGCAAAACCATTGTCGTCAAATATGGCGGCAACGCAATGGTCGATCACGACCTGAAACAGGGCTTCGCCCGCGACTTGGTGCTAATGAAACTGGTCGGCATCAACCCGGTCGTCGTCCACGGCGGCGGCCCCCAGATCGGCAACTTGCTGCGCCGCCTCGGGATGGAGAGCCGCTTTGTGCAGGGGATGCGGGTCACCGATTCCGACACCATGGATGTCGTCGAGATGGTCCTCGGCGGCTCGGTCAATAAAGAGATTGTCAATCTCATTAACCGCCAAGGCGGGCGGGCGGTCGGACTCACCGGCAAGGATGGCGACCTCATTCACGCCCGCAAGATGACCATGCGCAACCAAGACCCCGCACTCAATCCCTCCGAGATTATCGATATCGGCCATGTTGGCGAGGTCGAAAGCATCTCCACCAGTGTAGTAGATATGCTGATTCAAGGCGATTTCATCCCGGTGATCGCCCCCATCGGTATCGGTCGCGACGGCCACTCCTACAACATTAACGCCGACCTGGTTGCGGGTAAGATCGCTGAGGTGATGCAAGCCGAAAAGCTGATCCTCCTCACGAACACCGCCGGTTTACTCGACCTCGATGGTAACCTGCTGACCGGGCTGACTTCCGCACGTGTTGATGAACTCATCGCCGATGGTACTATCCATAGCGGCATGTTACCCAAAATCACCTGCGCCCTTGATGCGGTCAAATCGGGAGTCCACGCCTCCCACATCATTGATGGTCGAGTCCCCCATGCGGTACTGCTTGAACTCTTTACGGACGAAGGGGTAGGTACTTTGATTAAGGCGAGATAGTACGAGCTTTAGGGCTTTAGAGTTTTGGGGGATATTCGGCGGTTGTTGTTGCTGGTTTTTTGTTGGGGTTGGTTGGGGGGGGCTTGTGAGCCTCCCTCTGACTTTCTTTGGTTTTGTGGGTTTTGGTTGTTAGTTTGGCTGGGTTGTGGTTATTGGCTTTGGGAGTTGGGTTGATGTATTTTTTGGGCGGGAGTGGGGTAGAGAAAAAAT
>SLIM01000301.1 GCA_007135625.1 Gammaproteobacteria bacterium | reverse complement strand
CTCGAACCTCGAACCTCGCACCTCGAACCTCGAACCTCGCCCACTGTCTTCTGTCCTCAACTATATGGTATAATCCCGCCCTTTGCGGCCAGCCTACTTGTCGGCCCCTCTTTGCCAACCCCAAGCGATCAATTAGCAAGCGATGGACAAAACCTACGACCCGAGCAATATTGAGCAGCGCTGGTATACCACCTGGGAAGAAAAGGGCTACTTCGCCCCCGACCTGACCGCCCGTGGTACCCCCTACTGCATCATGATTCCGCCACCCAATGTCACCGGCAGCCTGCACATGGGCCATGGCTTTAATAACACGATCATGGATACCCTGATCCGCTACCACCGCATGAAGGGGGACAAAACCCTCTGGCAGCCCGGTACCGACCACGCCGGTATCGCCACCCAGATGGTGGTGGAGCGTCAGTTAGAGGCGCAGGGTAAAAGTCGCCACGACCTTGGCCGTGAAGCCTTCATCGAGCGGGTCTGGAGCTGGAAAGCGGAGTCGGGCGGCCAGATCACCCGCCAGTTGCGCCGCCTCGGCTCCTCGCTCGACTGGCAGCATGAGCGCTTCACCATGGATGCCGGGCTATCGACAGCCGTAACCGAGGTCTTTGTCCGGCTCTACGAAGAGGGGTTGATCTATCGCGGCAAACGGCTGGTCAACTGGGATCCGAAATTGCACACCGCCGTCTCCGACCTGGAAGTCCTCAACGAAGAGGAGGCGGGAAAGATGTGGCACCTGCGCTACCCGCTCGCCAACGGTCAAGGCCATTTGGTGGTCTCCACCACCCGCCCGGAGACGCTGCTAGGCGACTGCGCGGTAGCGGTCAACCCCGAGGATGGCCGCTACCGCCACCTCATCGGCGAGCTGCTGGAGCTACCGCTAACCGGTCGCCGCATCCCGATTATCGCCGATGAGCACGCCGACCCCGAGTTTGGTACCGGTTGTGTCAAGATCACCCCGGCCCACGATTTTAACGACTACGCGGTCTGGCAGCGCCACCGCGATGAGAAGCAGATCGCCGAAATGCCCCACGGCGGACTTATCAATATCTTCACCCCAGATGCGACGATTCGCGAAAACCAGGCAGATGAGGGGAAGCTCCTTCCCCCCGCCTATATCGGCTTGGAGCGCTACGCCGCCCGCCAGCAGATGGTTGCTGATCTGGAGGCGCTGGGGCTGCTGGAGAAGGTGGTTGACCACCGCCTGGTGGTGCCACGCGGCGACCGCTCCGGGGCGGTGATTGAGCCGTTTCTCACCGATCAGTGGTATGTGCGAACCGAGCCGCTGGCGCGACCCGCGATTGCGGCAGTCGAGGAGGGGCGGATCCGCTTTGTGCCGGATAATTGGAAAAACACCTACTATGACTGGATGCGCAACATCCAGGATTGGTGCATTAGCCGCCAGATCTGGTGGGGACACCGCATCCCTGCGTGGTATGACAACGAGGGGAGTATCTATGTCGGGCGCAGTGAGGCGGAGATTCGCAGCCGCCACCACCTGCCCGCCGACTACCCGCTGCTGCAAGATTCCGATGTTCTCGATACCTGGTTCAGCTCGGCGTTGTGGCCCTTCTCGACCCTCGGCTGGCCGCAGCAGAGCGAGCGGTTGCAGCACTTCTACCCCGGCGCGGTGCTGGTCACCGGGTTTGACATTATCTTCTTCTGGGTCGCCCGCATGATCATGATGGGGCTGAAGTTTATGGATAATGAGGTCCCCTTCAAGGAGGTCTATATTCACGGCCTGGTGCGCGATGCCCACGGCCAGAAGATGTCCAAATCGAAGGGCAATGTACTCGATCCGATTGACCTAATTGATGGAATTACCCTGGAGGCGCTGCTCGCCAAGCGGACCAGCGGCATGATGCAGCCCCATCTGGCGGAGAAGATCGCCAACCAGACTCGCAAGGATTTTCCCGATGGGATTTCTGGCTTTGGCACCGATGCACTCCGCTTCACCTTCGCCTCCCTCGCCTCCACCGGGCGTGATATCAACTTCGATCTGGGGCGTATTGGCGGCTACCGCAACTTCTGCAATAAGCTGTGGAATGCCGCCCGCTATGTGCTGATGAATAGCGAGGGCGAGGATTGTGGTCAGCAGGGGGGGGAGATTGAGCTACGCATTGCGGAGCGCTGGATTCTCTCCCGCCTGCAAGAGACGATTCAGCAGACCCGCGAGGCGCTTGATGGCTACCGCTTCGATCTCGCCGCCCAGGCGATTTACGATTTCACCTGGAATGAGTATTGCGACTGGTACCTGGAACTCTCCAAGCCGACCCTCACCCAGCCCGAGGCCAGCGCCGCCGCCCGGCGCGGTACCCGCCGCACCCTGGTGCAGGTGCTGGAGAGCTTGCTGCGCCTGGCCCACCCGATTATTCCCTTTATCACCGAAGAGATCTGGCAAAAGGTCGCCCCGCTCGCCGGAGTCGCTGGGGAGACCCTGTCGACGCAATCTTACCCGCAGGCCGATCCGGCGCTGGTGGAGAGCGAGGCGGTGCGTGAGCTGGAGTGGATCAAGCGGTTTGTGCTGGGCATCCGGCAGATTCGGGGGGAGATGAATATCCCGCCGGCCAAGCGTCTGCCGGTGCTGTTGCAGTCGGCCCACGCACGCGACCGCCACTATCTGGAGCGCAACCGTGGCCAGCTCGACTTTCTCGCCCGCCTGGAGTCGGTGACACTGCTTGAAGAGGGGCAGGAGGCACCCGAATCGGCCATCGCCCTGGTCGGGGAGATGAAGATTCTTATCCCGCTAGCGGGAGTGATCGACAAAGCGGCAGAGAGCGCCCGCTTGGAGAAGGAGATCAAGCGGCTGCAGGGCGATATCGAGCGCGGTGAAAATAAGCTCGCTAATCCCAATTTTACCGCCAAGGCTCCCGCTGCGGTGGTCGAAAAGGAGCGCACTAAGATCGCCGAACAGCGCTCGGCGCTGGAGAAGCTGCAAGAGCAGTTAGGTCAGTTGACGGGGATTTGAGGGGGACTCGAACCGATGCGTCGGCTCGGTGCCTCTCCTGGGAGGGCGACTACTCTTCAGGCCAGTGGTCGCCCCTCGCGCCTGAAGGCACTCCTACATCGTAATTTTTAAGAAAATTAGATGCTGCTTTGCGGGTTGTATCCGACAGGTAGAGACGGTTGCACAAGAGGAGTAAAGGCAAGTGGAAAAAAACCCGGTTGATAAAACCAAAGAGCTGTTAATCCTGCTGCACCGCGTCCATCAGCAGATCCCCATGGCCGATGGGCCGAAAAAAGAGATTGCGCAATGTTTCAAAACATTAAAAGGGGTCTATCAAGCCCTCAACCGCATTCACACCGAAATTGTTCCTCTGAATGTACAGTATCAGGTAGAAGAGCAGGGGAAAAACCTCTCTTTCTGGGAAGATGCTCCCGACGGTCGGGTATCCCGTCATGTTGAGCTACTGAGCCGGTTGACTAAGGAGTCACCGACACTCCAAGCCTTCTATCGAAGCGGCATTGACATTGAAGCCATTTATCGTTTTAGTAACCAGGAGTTGAGCCTCTCCAACGAGATTGGAACCTATTTTTCAAGAATCCCTTACGGTGCCTTTCAACACTTCCGCAACTTGCTGCGGAGTAGTCCCAACCGAGGGGTCGAGTTAGCGACCATCGTGGATGAGGCGGAACAGATCTACGCCTTTCTGAAGGCGATGAGTATCTTCAAGATTACTTCTCAAGAGATTACTGCGCAGATTTATTCCTTCAAAAAGGAACAGTGGTTCGATAAACTACCCAACCAGATCGACCATATCAAATCAAGAAGAAACCGAGTTCGGTTTTTATTCGATATTGAGGAGAATAGTTTTCAACCGCTTATTTCGGGTCACTGGTTTAACGCTTTTACCTTCTTCGTGATCAAGGATCACCTGCGACGCAACGAGATCCCCTCTGAGGTTTATGCGCGAGTCGAGTACACCTCACCCCCCGATATTTTCAGCGCCAAGGGTGATTTTGATGTGCTGGCAAGCATCGGCAACACCGTAATTGTTGCAGAGTGCAAGTCGGGAAACTTAAACGATTCCAGCGAAATTGAAAAGGTCATCAGCAAGAATGAAGGGATCAAAAAGGTGTTTGAGAACGCCCGATCTGATTACTACAATTATTCCTTTATTGTTGTTTATAACCCCTATGCCAATAATGATCAGTCGTTACTGGACCGCTTGAGCGCCTCGGGGTTTGTGGTGACTACACCAGAAATGTTGCGAGGCTTTATCGCCTCGATTACCAGCCAATAGCGCCATTCCCAAAACCCTACAGATCCTGCCACCCCATCCCGGCCAGGCCGCCAACAAAACCACCAAGAAAAGCACCGAGCATCCCACCGATAGCGGCTCCGGGGAGCTGAAGCAGAATTGCATCAACGGTGGCGGTGTAGCCAGCGGTCACTTGGATATCGATATGGCCGGCGACTAACCACATGCTAAAGCCGATAAAGAGGGCGGCACCAAATCCGGCGAGGGCACCATCGCCGATGGGGGGAAGTAGGTTTTCAAAGCGGGGAATAAATGGCACAACCAGCCAGGTATAGAGCAGGCCGGTGAGCGGACAGAGGAGCGCCACCTGGAGCGAGATCGGCAGCGAGATACCGAGTAGTAGAGTCATCACGGCATACCCTCCAGAGACCAGCAGCCCGGCGGTGAGACCGGCGAGCGCCTTGGCATCGGCACGATAGACCCGTGAAGAGCGAGCAAAAGCCCCGTAAAAGGCACCCACCACCGCCCCCAGCGAGCCGGTTGCAACCACCATAAAAAAGGGATTTGTCGCTTGATGGCTAGCCACCAGAATCATCACACTCAGCGGAGCGCAGAAAGCGGCGACGAGTACCGCCAGCCGCATACTTCCATAGATCAAGGCACCCACTCCAGCGGAGAGGGTACCCGCGATAATCAATGGAGGAATCGGCCCGCTGATCGACTTGCTCAGATTCAGCAAAATCACAAAGAGGCTACCGAACAGAATGCCGATAAAACCCCAGATGATGCCGCGCACCATCGCCTCCTTCAGGCGTTGAATCTGTTCAGGAGAGAGAGGCAAGGGAGAGGAAGAGGGAAGCATGGTGGATGCGATGTCGTATAACGAAGGGGAGAAAAAAGGGAGGAGAGAGCGGCGAGGTGTCGTGGTAGTGCCACTTGCGAGATGGTGACAGGTACGCGCCTCTCTCTTTCCGTGGCGTATACAACCGTGAATACAAGCGCCAACAGCGCCCCTCACGAGTCGATGTGTACCCCCATTCTAACGTAGAAGAGCCTCTCTATACCAGCGCGAGTTCTCCGAAAATGCAGCGCAATTTACCCATGGCAAGAAGCAAGTAAGAGGACTATACTTGCGTATAGCAGAGGAGCGAGGAGAGACACGGCGTGTACAGGCGATGCTGTCTGCGGGGCGGTTGCGTGCAGGCTTCTCACTTTTCGGACTTATCCTTTCGGATCGACACCACTCTTGGAGAACTACAGTAGCACCATGTTTTTTCCCTCGATTGAAGAGATTGCCACCCGCTCAGTGATTATGATT
>SLIM01000342.1 GCA_007135625.1 Gammaproteobacteria bacterium | reverse complement strand
GAGAGCAGGCCCTCGCTGGTCAGTGGTCGCCACTGCATCAGGTCGTCGCTGTGGGAGAGGCGGAAGTTGGCCAGTAGGTTGCTGCGGTCACCGGCCCAGGCGAAGTGGAGTGCCTGCAACGCCAAGCGGTCGCTACCGAGGTCGATGAGATAGGCGCGGGGCGGGTTGTCCTCGGCTAACGGAGCGGGCGGGCGGCTGTCGAGTTGCAGAATCTCGCCCTGGTCGCTGCGTTCGAGACGCAGAGAGAGGCCGCCCAGTGGCTGTCGCTCCTCGACCGCTCCCGGCAGTGGGTAGAACTCCAGGGTGCGTTGAGAGTCATCTTCAATGGTGGTGGAGCGGCCGCCGCGAAGCAGCATCGGGACTTCCCGCCCGGCACCATTGAAGATGCGGATATCGCCTAAATCCGGCTGACGCAGGTCGTGATAGATCGCGGGGTTCAGGGTCAGGAGACGCAAGGAGCCTTCGCCGCCGTGCAGGGTGCGGGCGCTGGCGAACGCTTCGAGGCTCGCCGCCGGGAGTGGCGAAACCGCGCAGCAGGCCCAGGCCGCGAACAGTAGCCGATAGATTGTGTGGTTTGAAAACCGCATCATTGCGCCTCCTCTCGATGCAGGTTGCGTGGCGGCAGCGGAGCAAAGTAGCCGATGACCATAAGCAGCAGCCCCACCACCACGAAAGAGACAATCCGCTCCAGGGTACCGCCTGCGGCAAGATCCACCACAAACAGCTTAACCACCACCAGCAGGAGCAGCCCGCTGCCGGTGAACCAGAGAAAGCGTCGCCCCAAACGGGCGGCAGCCAGCATCAGCCCCATGGCGACCAGCGTCCAAAAGACCGAGAGCGAGGCCTGCACCAAAAAGGAGTCGAAGAGCGGCTGCACCTGGTACGGAATCTCCGCCCAGTGGTGCAGCGAGCGCAGCAGCACGGCGGTAATAAAGACGAAAACCAAGCTGCCGAGCAGCACCCACACCTCGTGCGCCAACAGACTCCGCCTTTCCCGGACGATTCGCAGCCACCAACGGGTTAGCAGCAACAGGGTTCCCATCTGCACCAAATCGAGCGGATTGAGCAGCGGCAGGTAGGGCAGTGGCGGTGCTGCTGCATTGGATGTCAGGTTCGTGAGCAAGCTCCAAAAGATCATATAGGCAGCAAGCGTGCCGCCAACTTGCCGCCAGTAGCGCTCGGGATGGGCCGTTAGGGGCCAAAATCGACCATGCTGCACCAGCGCCAGCGCCAACAACGGCAGCAGCCCCAAATAGACCGGTCGCCAATCCGCCCACATCGACTCCGCCAGCCAATCGCTAAGTCGCCCCTCCCCCTCCCAGGTTAGCAACACCACCAAAAACAGCGCCCCCACCCAATGCAAGAGGGGCAACACGCCGAAAAGAGCTTGCCAACGCTCGAAGCGGTGCAGCAGCAGGTAGAAGATCCCCATTGCCAACGGCCAGGCCAGAGCGCCGAAGGAGTCCCCCGGATTGTCGCCGTTCAACAACAGCAGCAGCGCCAAAAAGAGCAGCAGGGGCAGCAGCAACTGAGCGCTCCAAAAAGCCCCGCGCCACACCCAGCGCCGATAGGCCAGGGCGAAGCCGAGGCAGGTGAGTGCCGACCACACCACCATCGCCTGCACCGAATCGGGCATCCATAAAAAGTGATCAAACTGCCAGGCCGCGCCGAGCAGCCACCAGAGCAGCCCCCAAAGTAACAAGAGCGTTGAGGCCGTATTCTCCCAGCGTCGCTCCTCACGATAGGCGAGAGTGAGCAGCCAGGCACTAAAGATACCGGCAACGGCGACCATGGCGGTGCTAAAAAAAGCGGAGTTCAACAGCAACCAATCACCGCTGCGGCTGGGGTCGTAGAGATAGAGTAGCCCCGCGCTAATCTGCAACAGAATACCGAAAATGCGGGCGAGCAGACGCGACTGCCGAATCCCCACCCAGAGGATCCCCGCCCCCTCTAGCGCCCAGGCAGTGGCGCTCCACTGGTTGTCCAGCGCGAAGGGGATGGCGAGGGAGGTGAAGAGGATCCCGAGGGCCACGAAGGCCTCCATCAGCGCCTTCAACTCCGCCCCCAAGCGCCGCCACAGTAGAGTACCCAACAGCAGATAGATAGCCCCCATGCCCAGCGCACTAAAGGCGATGCCATACTCCATCTGCTGCACCAGCACCACTTGGAGGCTGAACGCGATTAATGAGTTACCGAAAACCAGGGTGGCATCAATATAGCCCTTTAACTGCGGCGGACTGCGCAGCGCGAACAGCACGGAGATGCCGAGATAGAGCAGAAAGAAGAGGAGCAGAAAGGGTTCGGTGGTGGCGAACTTCTCGGGGTGGTAATTCAGCACCCCCCAAATTGTGGCGATGCCGTAGGTGAAAACAAAACCGAGCCAGTTGAGGAAGCGCCAGGCCCGAAACCACGCCACGCCGAAGATGCCTAGATTGAGCAGGGCGTAATAGGAGAAGAGGACTAGATGGTTGCCGCTGCCGCTAGAGACCAGCAGCGGCGCGAGAAAGCCGCCACTCACCCCTAACACCGCCAGCGCAATGGCATTCTGCCGCACCGCCAGCACGACCGAGGCGGCAGTCATCACCACCAGCAGCAGGAAAGCGGGTTCCGCTGGCAGAAAGTGATAGAACGAGAAAGCGGCGAAGATGGTGAGGTAGAGAACCCCGATGCCGCCCCCTTGCAGCACCAGGCCGAAGTGGGGCCGCTGGATGCGCTGCCGCCAGCCGAAGGCCAGTAGCGCAATGCCGCCCAACGCCACCCCGCCCAGGCGCAGTTCCAGCGGAATCATCGACTGTTCGGCGGCATACTTCAACAAAAAGGCCACGCCAAAGAATAGAATCAACACGCCAATGCGGACAAAGGGGTTGCCGCCAATGAAATAGGTCTTGGCCCGCTGGAAGAACTCCTCCACCCCTTCACTCCGATGGGTGGAGGCGGTCTCGCCGCCGCTGGTCACGTCCCAGGCCTCGGAGGGCGGTTTTGCGGAGTCGGCGGCGGGGCGATGGGGATCTCTTTTCGGGGGGGTGGTCGCGGGTTTTGCAACCGATGCTTGGTGCAGATACTCCTCCAGCGTCGGCGGTTCGAGCGGCGCTTGCTTCCGGGGGGCAGGGTCGGCGGCAACCTCGGAGCTGTGCGGAGATGGCTGCCACTCCGCCGCCTTTGCCGCCGATGGTTGCGGGCGATCTGCCGCTGGCTGCGGACTCGGCCCGACGCAGCGGCGATGCAAGCGCTTTAGCTCGGCATCCAGCACCCGCAGGCGGCGGCCCAGCTCCACATTCCACCCGAGCAGAAACCCGAGCAAGACCCCGAGCAGCAGCCCCTCTTCATCACCCTTGATGGCTGCCCCAAAGATTCCGCCAAGAATCGCCAGCACCCAGGTCATGATCAATCCTCCGGAATCATCAGGATGGGAAGTCGAGTTGCAGGGTTGGAAGTATACCTTGTATCCAGTTATACGCAAACCCCTGTCCTCTTCCCCCTGCTTTCCGCTATACTCTAGCAGATGACTTCTTTCGATCTACACACCCACTCCACCGCCTCCGATGGCACCCTCCCTCCTGCGCAGTTGGTCGAGCAGGCGGCGAGTGCCGGTATTGCGGTGCTGGCACTCACCGACCACGACACCCTCAGCGGGATTGCAGAGGCCCAGCGGGCGGCTGCGGCGCACGGCATCACCCTCTGGCCGGGGGTAGAGGTCTCGGTCACTTGGAAGCGGTTGACCGTCCATATCGTCGGGCTTCGGGTCGATCCTGAGAACCGGGCGCTAAATCAAGGGTTGGCCGGGCTACAGGAGTTTCGTCAGTGGCGGGCGCTGGAGATCGGACGGCGGCTAGAGCAAAAGGGGATTGTCGGGGCCTTTGCCGGGGCGCAGGCTCTCGCCAACAGCGCACTGATCAGCCGCACCCACTTCGCCCGCTTCCTCCACCAGCACGGGTATGCCAAGGAGGAGCGCAAGGTCTACCAGCACTACTTGACCCACGGAAAGCCGGGCTATGTCGCCGGAGAGTGGGCCACCCTTGACGACGCACTCTCCTGGATTCATGCCGCCGGGGGGCAGGCAGTGGTCGCCCACCCCGCTCGCTACCGCATGACCCGCACCAAATTAAAGCAATTACTCAAGGAGTTTGCCACTCTTGGCGGTGCTGGCATTGAGGTGGTTTCGGGCAGCCACGGCCCGCAGGAGAGCGCAACCCTTGCCCAACTGGCGGGTGAGTTCGGACTCGCCGGTTCCATCGGCTCCGACTACCACGGCCCGGAGGGGAGTGGGCTGGAGCTGGGGCATCTCCCCCCGCTCCCCAGCGGAGTTCGCCCGATCTGGCAACCCGTCGAATAGAGCGACTCTATCCATTTACTGACTATGCTTACTTGGTTTACTATCGCGAGAAGAGAACATGGCCCAATTTTTTCAAATCCACCCCGATAACCCGCAGCGGCGCTTGATTCTTCAGGCGGTAGAGATCATCCGCAAGGGCGGGCTGATCGTCTACCCCACCGACTCCAGCTATGCTCTCGGCTGCGCCATGGGCGAGAAGGAGGCGATGGAGCGGATTCAACGCATCCGCCAGGTCGATGCCAAACACAACTACACCCTGGTCTGCCGTGACCTCGCTGAGATCGCCACCTTTGCCAAGGTCGATAACCACCACTACCGGCTGCTCAAGGGTCTCACCCCCGGCCCCTACACCTTTATCTTTCAGGCGACCAAGAAGGTACCACGGCGACTGCAACAGGAGCGGCGCAAGAGCATCGGGATTCGTATTCCCGACAACGCCATTGCACTGGCGCTGGCGGAGGAGCTGGGCGAGCCGCTAATGAGTTCGACGCTCATGCTGCCGGGTGATGCGCTGCCGCTGACCGATCCCTACGACATTCGCGATACCCTCGGCCATACCTTGGATCTGGTGATTGACGGCGGTTTTTGCGGTATGGAGCCGACCACCGTGGTCGATCTCTGCGAGGATCCGCCGCAGGTCGTGCGTCAGGGCAAGGGGGATAGCAGCCTCTTCGGCTGACACCATGGAGCAGCTCACCACCCTTCAGCAACTGGCGGTTTTTATCCTCCCGGTACTCTTCGCGATCACCCTCCACGAGGCGGCCCACGGCTGGGTGGCGCGTAAATTGGGTGATCAGACCGCCTATCTACAGGGGCGCATCACCCTAAACCCGATTAAGCATATCGACCCGATTGGCACCTTGGTCGTCCCCCTCGCCACTTTCCTCCTCGGTGGCATCCTCTTCGGCTGGGCGAAACCGGTGCCGGTCGATCCGCGCAACCTGCACAACCCGCGCCGAGACATGGCCTTAGTCGCGATTGCCGGGCCGGGAGCGAACCTGGCCATGGCGCTGCTGTGGGCGGTAATTCTGCGCATCGGCTTTGAGCTACTGCCCCACTCCGCCTGGATGGGTATGCCGCTGGTCTATATGGGCATGGCCGGGGTGCTGATTAACGCCATTCTGATGCTGCTGAATCTGCTGCCGATTCTCCCCCTGGATGGGGGGCGTATCCTCAACGCGCTGCTGCCGCCGCGCCTGGCGATGCAGTACGCCAAGCT
>SLIM01000004.1 GCA_007135625.1 Gammaproteobacteria bacterium | reverse complement strand
TCCGGCAGTAGGGTAGTCGCCAAAGGAAAATCAATGCCCGAGGTGCGATCCACGCCAGCTCCTGTTATTAGTAGGTTATTGTCCATCTTCTGCTTTTTTTGATTCTAAATTCTCAACTTTCTACCGTAGGGAAAAACTGCTGCATCAGGCCTTTCTTGTGGGTCTTGAGGGCTTCGTGCTTTTGGGTTTCAGCGGTGATCAGGGCGTCGAGGCTGCTCAGGCACGTGGCGATGCGTTGTTGTTCGTCGGGCGTCGGCCAGGCCAACTCCAGGGCACTAAACCTCGAACTGCCAAGATGAGCTACGGATGTGGTTTTCGTCGCCACGTTCGCGAAAGTCCCGTCCTTCTGGCATTTGCGAAAGTATTGTGCAGCGAACTCCGCGTTTGTTGAAGGGAAAGCTCTAAAGCGAAGCAACGCGTTTTGCATCGCGCAGCGCTGACCATACTCGCCGTGGTAGATCGAGGCACGGCCCACGAGTTCCAATGATTGACCTTCGTTCAAAAGCACATCCCCGTCCAGAATCTCGAATCGGGTAAACTCCGCGTCAGTCATGGGCATCGTCAGCACGTCCGAGAGATCAATCGCTCCGTCCAAGACGTTCTTCGTTCGCAGATATGGACGTTGTCTGCCGGGCGCACCAACCGCCAAGGCTTTTCCTGCGAGCACGGAACCCTGTTCATCGACCCGCTTGACCTCCCACGCCCCTGCCTTTCGGAATTCGGGGAAGCGGAGGCGGGGTTGGGTTTCGCCTTCGCGGGGGAAAAGCTGCTGCATCAGCCCTTTTTTATGGGTCTTGAGCGCGTCCACTTTCCGCGCTTGCGCGGCGATCAGCTCGTCCACCGAACTCAGGCACTCGGCGATTTTTTGTTGTTCGGACTTGGTTGGGTAGTGCGAGGGATACGCTTTCATTGAGGCGATATCGCCTCTTGGCATCTTCACACCCTTTGCCCCAGTCATCACGTAGTCGATGAAGGCATCATTCTTCAGCAGGCAGGATAAGTATTGCGCGAGCAGTAACGGTTTCGCTCTGATGACAATGACATCGTTTGATGCGCCACCTTCTTTGTCTGCGACCCAAACCTTCTTCAAGTAGGGCCGTATGTTGGAGACCAAAGTGTCATTGTTTCTAAACCGAGTCACGGAACCCGTTGTAGGAAGTTTTGAAGCTAGGGCGACCCCGCCGAAGTCTGGGAGGATGTTTTCGGTGCTGATGTAGTTTTCTAACGGAATCCGTTCGAGAGGAACTTTCTCGTTCACGAAATCCGCAACCTTGCCGAGTTCGTCTGAATCCCACCCCTCCGCCCCCCGAAACTCCGGAAACCGCAGCTTCGGCACCAGCTTGGGCCTTGCCTTTTCATTCCTGGCGGTGGTTTTTGTCTTGCTGTTCATATGCGCTGAGTCCTGAGATGTCACGCCCTTGGGCGCGTTTGGTGAGGTAGGGGGTGCAAATCTTTCATAAGGGCGAGTTCGGCCTGGGCGCGGGCTTTCCAGCCGAGGTCGAGCGGGGCCATGAGATCGCTGGTTTCCATAAGTCAGAAGCGAAACCCGAAAAGACCGCCGTCCTCTCTGGCATCCGTGAGTACCACGGGCAGAACGTGCTCTTTAAGGTCAAAACCTTCTGTTCGCTCCTTAAAAGCATCGTCTTCGTTCATGGTAACAATGTATTGAAAGCCCAGCTCGCTTGCCGTTTCGGCTCCAACTTTCAGGGCGCTGACAACTTGTCTACCGTCAACGCCGTCAAAGAGGTGGCTGTCATGGACAAGGAAGCCGGGGCCGATACCGCGTTTCGCGCAAAGCCGCATGAGCATCATGTCGAAACAGAAAATTTGCATGTTTTTTATGCCTTTGCTGCGAGAACCCTGCATTGGGAATTGGAAGATCGGACCGTTGTCCGTCTCTTCCACCGTCATACTTCCGGCGGATTCGTAGAGTCGTTTCGAAGTTTCCTCGAAAGCCAGGATTGCCTCGGATAAGCGATCTTTTTGTTCGGCGAAATCCCGGCGCAAGCGCAAGGTCAGGCGGTTTCTCTCAATCTCCAGTTCATTCTTGGTGCCTTCGAGTTGCTCGGCAGCCTCGAAGCGCTGGCGAAGGGACTCCACTTCGGCTTCCTTTCGCGCCGCAGCGGCTTGAAGTTTGGAAAACTGGTCTAGCGCTCCGTGTGTTTCTAAGACGATCATGATTTCGGCCCGGCGGGCGACCAATCCTTGCTTCTCCTGCTCCCGAGTCTCGACCCGTAGCTTGGCGGCTACCAACTCCTCAGCGAGGTAGTCGCGCCGATTGCGCACAACCGATTCGTGGAAACTTCGCACTTCGTCGTAGCGCTTGACCGCCAAGCCCGGAAGAGTCACTCCCGCTTCGGCGTAAATGCGCTCCAATTGATCGAGCGGTGGCGGAGCTTCGGACGACATGGCTTGCTCCAAGTCTCGAATGGTAGCGATATCAATGATATTGCCATTGGATAGCGCATTAATGCGGCTTGTCAGTCTATCCGCCTCCGCTTCCATTTGTGCATATTCCGGCAAGACTCGGAAATCGGCCAAGTGTTTTCGCATCTTGTTTAGAGTGGCTTCGGACACCGTCACTTGCGTGCGCAAATCGGAAGCTTTGCCAATCACGCCACCGAATGTGCCGGCCCCGGCTGCTTTCTTGATCGCCTGTAGCGTTTTCTCCCGATCTCGAACCTTTTGCCAGTCGCTTGCGATTTTCCAATCCAGCCCAAGGAGAAAAAGCAGCGCGACCTGGTAGTCCCCTGCCTGCTGCATGGTTGCTTGCTTCTCAGGGGTCGTGAAAGCCCCGCTTAATTGCCGACGAACAAAATAGGCAAATAGGGAACGAAAGGTTGGGGCGCGACCATCCCCTGCGGGAAGGGTATGCAGGCCAAACATTTTTTCCCCAAGAAGCTCAATCCACTCCGAGTTCGAGATTTGTGTTTTGCCTTTCAGAACGGCGGCTCCTTCGACCTGCATTTTGGCCTTCTGATGGCCTGAGCGTTCAACCGTAATGGTTTCACTTCCCAGATTGAACGCCATACCAAAGCTCTCATTGACAAGTGCAGAGGAACGAAACAATGAGCCTTTGTCCGCTTTCGATCCCGTAAGAAAGTGGATAGTTTCTACCAGGCTGGTTTTGCCTGCTCTGTTGCGGGTCTGCTTGTCAGTGGCTCCTGACTCCTTTTGCGCTACAAGAACATTCAGTCCCGGTGTGAAGTCGAGATCCTTGAACGAAGTGAGACTGCTAAATATGCTCTTAATCATGGCTTGGTGCGTTTTAGAAGGCCGTCATTCAGTTGAATCGTGCCCATCATAAACAAAAGGTCGAGTGCAAGCACGAAGGCGTCGTAACGGAGAGAATTTGGCGGGGTTGAAGATGCCGGATCACGGGACAACTGTTCCCATAATGCAGAAACCGTGATCGGATACTCCAAAGAGGGTAGTATCCGCGCACCGACGGTGAGCAAAGCGCGGTCTTGGGCTAAATGCTTGGTGGGCAGAATCATGAGTTTACCTCCCTCGGTACTTCATAGATGTCACAACTTTCGAAATAGTAGGCGATCACTGTCAGGACTGCCATCTCATGCTCGGGTGTCCCTCTGTCTCGTCCCCCCGCCCATGCTTGAAGTTCCGCCAAAATCTTCGGTGATTTTGGCGATGGCCTTCTTCGCATCCATTTCGTTTGGAGCATATACCTGAAATAAGCACTGTTCCGATTTCAGGAATCCGTCGTTCTTGCGGTCTCCGGTATTTCCCCAAGGACGACAAGCCATGAAATCCGCTCTGTAGGCCAAGCCCATCAGGCGCTCGAAGAGCGTCTGGAACTCGTTTCCCTTGGATCGAAGAAACAGGTTCTCGAAACGCTGTTCATAATAAGCTTGGGTCAGGTTCATGATCGTCTTACTTTTCCTCATACGCACTAAGTCCTGAGATGTCGCGGCCACCGGCGCGTTTGACGAGGTAGGGGGCGCACTCTTCCATAAGGGCGAGTTCGGCCTGGGCGCGGGCTTTCCAGCCGAGGTCGAGGGGGGCCATGAGGTCGCTCAGTTGCTCGCCGTCGAAGATCATGCGTTGCAAGATGCCATCCACGAAGGTTTGCAGGTTGGCGGTGGCGAGTTGGTGGCGGGCGGCGATGCTGGCGAGTTCGGCGGCATCTTTTTCCGCTTTGAAGCGGAGGTAGCCGTCGCGGATGGCGCTCTCCGAGAGGCCTTCGCCCACTTTCAACGTGTTGATGTATTCGGCGATGTCGTCGCGCTCGTTCATAAACTTGGCATCGGACTGGATGAGGCCGATAAGCTCCTCGCGGCTCATCTTCTGCTTGTCCGGCTCCTGCTGGGAGAAGCGGGAGAGGAGGCCCATGATGTAGTCGTAATCAATCACGGCGGAGGCGAAGAGTACGAACTCGAACTCCACCTGATCCACCTCCTCGCTGGGTTTGTCCGCACCCTTGCCCCGCTGGGCGCGAAGGCGCTGGGCGGTCTCCAGATAGGCACCACGGAAGCCGAGCTGGTTCTCTTTGGGCAGGATCTGCTCGATGGTGGCGGCATCTTCCTCGGTGAGGTCGGTGTATTGGTCGAGCTGGGTTTTGAGGCGCTGCACCTCCTTAAAGTGATTGATAAAGGCGGCGCGGGCTTCGTCGCCCTTGAGGTTCGGCACCGCCTCCGGGGCGCAGTCGAGGCCCTGGGATTGCATAAAGCGGTTGAGCTTTTGCACGGCGGCCTCCAGTTTTTCGATAACCACCGGGGCCTTGTCCACCAACCAGATTTCGCGGGCCTGCTGGCCGGACTTTTCGCCGGAGAAGAGGGCGATGGCGGCATCCACGGCCTCCTGCTGCTGGCGAAAGTCGAGGATGTTGCCGTAGGGCTTGGTGGCATTGAGCACGCGGTTGGTGCGGGATAAGGCCTGGATCAAGCCGTGGTGCTTGAGGTTCTTGTCCACATAGAGCGTGTTGAGGTATTTGGAATCGAAGCCGGTGAGCAGCATGTCCACCACAATCGTGATGTCGATTTTCTGCGCAGCGGGAAAATCGGCGTTGGGCCACTGCTGGTCTTTGATGCGCTTCTGCACGTCCTGGTAGTAGAGATCGAACTCGGAAATGCGGTGGTTGGTGCCGTAGCGGGCGTTGTAATCGGCGAGGATCGACTTGAGCGCGGCTTTTTTGCCGTCGGGGTCTTGTTCGTTGTCGGCCTTCTCCTGCGGCAGGTCTTCTTGAATCTGCTTCACATCCGCGTCGCCCTCGGCAGGTGGGGAGAATATAGCGGCGATGTTCAGCGGCTTGAAGTCGGGGTCAGCAGCCTCTTTTTCGGCCTGTATCCTCTTGAACAAGCCGTGGTATTCGATGGCATTATTGATTGAGGAGGTGGCGAACAGGGCATTGAAGCGGCGTCCGCCGGTGGCGGCATCGTGCTTGGCGAGGATGGCCTCGATGACTGCGCGTTTCGCGAGGGCTTCGCCGGGCTTGGGCGCTTTTTTGTCATCCTCCTCCTTGGGCTTGAAGTAGTCGATGTGGAAGCGCAGGACGTTGCCATCTTCAATGGCGTGGGTGATGGTGTAGGCGTGGAGCTGTTTTT
>SLIM01000372.1 GCA_007135625.1 Gammaproteobacteria bacterium | reverse complement strand
TCGCAACTGGAAGAACATCTGCGCCGCCACCGGGCGATTCTCGACAACGCCCAGGCGGTGCTGCTGATCACCCCCGCCGAGGCGCGACTCCCGGCGCGGCTGCTGCAAGCGGCGGTGCCGACTCTGCGCCATGTCGTCGAGCCAGAGCAACTGCACAGCGAGCAGCCCCTCGCCCCCTTGGTGGTGCGCGGCGGTGATCTTGCTTTTTTGCAGTACACTTCGGGAAGTACCGGCACGCCCAAAGGGGTGATGCTCACCCACTCCGACCTGCTGGCCAATATCCGCGCTATGGGCGAGGCGCTGCAAGCGACCCCGCAGGATCGCTTTGTCAGTTGGCTGCCGCTCTACCACGATATGGGGCTGATCGGGGCGTGGTTGGGGAGTCTCTACTTTGCGACTCCGTTAGTTTTGCTGTCGCCGCTCACCTTTCTGGCCCGTCCCGAACGCTGGCTACAGGCGATTTCCGACCATCGCGGCACCCTCGCTGGCGCTCCCAATTTTGCCTACGAACTCTGCACCCAGCGCATTGACGATGCGACGCTGGCGCAGCTCGACCTGAGCCGTTGGCGCTTCGCCTTTAATGGGGCCGAACCGGTGAGTGCCGCAACCCTGCGCCGTTTTCAGCAGCGCTTTGCCCGCTGCGGGCTGCGCCCGGAGGCGATTGCTCCGGTCTATGGGCTAGCCGAAGCGGCGGTGGGAGTCGCCTTTCCGCCGGCGGGGCGCGGTTTGGTGGTCGATACCATTGCCCGCGCTTCACTCGCCGAGCAGGGGGTCGCCCACCCCTCCGATGCAGTGGGTAGCGAGACCATGGAGGTGGTCGCCTGCGGCCAGCCGCTACCCGGCTACCAGATCCGCATTGTCGATCCCGAGGGGCAGCCGCTCCCCCCGCGCCACCAGGGGCGGGTGCAGTTTCGTGGCCCCTCCGCCACCCAGGGGTACTACCGCAACCCCGAGGCGACCGCCCAGTTGCGGTGCGACGGCTGGCACGAGAGCGGCGATCTTGGCTACCTCGCCGACGACGACCTCTACCTTACCAGCCGCACCAAAGACCTGATTATTCGCGGCGGTCGTAACCTCTACCCCGCCGAGGCCGAAGCGGCGGTGAGTGCGCTGTCGGGTGTGCGCAGCGGCTGCGTGGTCTTGTTCGGGGTGAGCGATGCGAGCGGCTCCACCGAGCGGCTGGTTCTCGCCGCCGAGAGCCGCAAGCGCAAACCGGCAGCGCGTGAGCAGCTACGCCAGCAGATCACGGCGGCGGTCAACCGGCAGATCGGCGTTCCCCCCGATGAGGTGCTGCTACTCCCCCCCGGCTCGATCCTCAAGACCTCCAGCGGCAAGGTGCGCCGCTCCGCCTGTCGTGATCTCTACCTGCGCGGTGCGTTGGGGCGCAAACCTCCCTCCCCCGCTTGGCAGACGCTGCGCATCGCCCTGCACAGCCTCCCCGGTCTCGCCCAGCGCGGCTTCTCCGCCGCCCGCCGCTGGGCCTTTGCGAGCTGGGGGTGGAGTCTCTTTCTGCTCCTCGCCTCGGGCAGTTGGCTGCTCACCCTGCTGCTCCCGAGCGAACGCCTGCGCTGGGGGCTGCTACGCGGCAGTGGGCGACTGCTCGCCCGCCTCACTGCCACCCGGCTGGAGCTGCGCCTGCCCGCCACCGCGCTACCAGCAGAGCATCTGCTGGTGATCAACCACGCCAGCTATTTGGATAGCGCAATCTTGGTCGCCACCCTGCCGCAGCGCTACCGCTTCGTCGCTAAGGCGGAACTTGCCAGCCAGCGCATTGCCGGCCCCTTTCTGCGCCGCCTCGCCACCCTCTTTGTCGAGCGCTTCGACCCGCGCCAAGGGAGCCAAGATGCCACCCTGCTGGTCGAGCAGGCCACCGCGCAACCGCCCTTGGCGATCTTTCCCGAAGGGACATTTGGCCCGCAACCGGGACTTCTGCCCTTTCGCCTCGGTGCCTTTATCGCCGCCAGCGAGGCCCAGATTCCGGTTGTTCCGGTCGCGATTCACGGCAGCCGCCAGCTCCTCGGGGCCAACCACTGGCTCCCCACCCACGGCTCCCTGACCGTCACCATCGGCCCCCCGCTCTACCCCGAGGGCACCGACTGGCGGGCCGCTATCGCGCTGCGCGACCAGGCGCGGGAATGGATTGAGCAGACCCTGGTAGAGTGCAGTTGACAACCCCGCTTCGCTGCTATAACATAGCAAAACACTCAACTACTATTTCAGGAGCATCGCAATGAGCGCTAGCCTTATCCCCAACAGTGACCTCACCCTCACCTCCCCGGCCCAGCATAAACTCTCCGAGTTGGTAGGGCAGATCGAAGACCCGATTGAAGGGGTGCGAGTCTATGCTACCCCCGGCGGATGCAGCGGTATCAACTTCGGCATGTCCTTTACCGATCAACTTAGCGACAATGACAACATACTGGAGTGCGAGGGTTTTAAGGTGATCGTCGATAGCGGCACCCTGCAGTATCTGCGCGGGGTGGAGATTGACTTCGTGGATCGAGGCGACCAGGGTGCCTCTTTCGTTTTTAACAACCTGCAGCCGATGGGCGGCGGTGGGTGCAGTAGTGGCGGCTGTGGCGGTGGCGGTGGTGGCTGCGCCTGACTCTTTTCTTGACCCCGCTCCCCTTGTTACCAAGCGCTGTACTACCGTCAGCTTGGTAACATCGGCGCGACCAGCGCAACGCACTGTTTGGTGCAACGCTACTTCCCCCCCTCCACACGGTCTGCCACCTTCATAACAAACTCCCATGCGAGTGCGGCATCATTAAACTCTCTGCCGATCCCCTCAAGAACCTCAGCCATCTCCTCCAGATCGGTTGGTACGAGCGCCGCGAAGTGCTCCTCACAGACAGTCGCCGCCATCGGGCCTAGATACTCCACCGCCTCCTCAATCACAACCTTCAGAATCTGCTCCATATCCAGGGTATTGACCGGCTCCTCCTGCCTCGCCGTCGCCACGACGAGCGGCTCCTCTTTTTTCTCACTGGCAGGTTTTGTTGTTGCTACCCGAGCCAGAAAGGACAAGATGCGCTCGCTATCCTGAAGGGCCGAATCGGACTCAATGAAGTTGACCGCTGTCTGCCGTGAAAATCTACAACGAACCCTGTGGATAGCACGCAGCTTTTTGAGCGCCTCTACCCCTTTTGACCCATTAAAGGCAATGTTGCGAATCGTTCCCGCCTCCAAAACTACGTAGGCGGAGCGATTATCCTCAGTGGCGATAAAAAATACCCCTGTCAAACCTTTATCCAGCGCTATACGCAACTGCTTCGCAACCTGACGGAGCGAAAGGAGTGGTCGCAAGGGATTCACTGTTACCTGTCCCGTATCTTTTGCAGGCGATCCATTGCCAAGCGAGTACTGTTTCCTAATCGCCCAATAGAGCGGGCAAGCTCTCCAATTTCGTCGTTGCGCTCACGATCCGTGATCGTGCTATCCATTTTACCCCGGCTCAACTCGTTGCTAATCTCGGTCAGGCGACGAATCGGTGCCGCAATACTGCGCGACACCCCTAACGCGATCAGGAGTACCATGCCAATTGTCACCAGTAGCAGCAGCAACGCCTGTCGATTTGCCTGGGTCAGCTCGGAAAAGGCCTCGCTACGCTCTTGCTGCACCACCAAAATCCACCCCTTGGCCGTTCGTGCCATGTAGGCGATCACCTCGCCCCCATCCTCCTCCTGGTAGGTCACCGAGGTTCTACCCGCCAACCCCGCACGAACCGCAGGGTGTTCTTGTAGATCATGCCGCGCATTTGCCATCTCTTCGGAGGGGTGGGCGATCACCTTGCCCTCTTCATCGACCAGAAAGGCGAATCCCGTCTCGCCAATCCGGACGTTCACAATATGCTCGGAGAGGTCACCAATGGTCATGGCGATAGCCAGTATCCCCATCAGCTCACGATCATCACCCTGCATCGGCACAGCCACAATCAGCGCTGGCTTTAGGGAGGTTCTGCCGATAACAACCTGTTTTACTAGGGACTGCCCCCCCAACACCTGGCGGACATACGCACGATCACCGTAGTATAGAGTGGGATTACCGTCACTACGCCCCACATTTTGACCCTCTAGATCTATCGTAAATGCAAGGTAGTTCCAGGGATACGCATTGACGATTTCGTGCAGCAGCGGATTCTGCTCCTCGGGGATCATCGACTGCATCGCGGGTAAGCGTGCCGTGTAGTGCAACATGCGCGAGTTCATCTCAACCCACCCATCGACATAGGTCGTTAGGCGAGCTAAAACTTCGCCAAGATATTGATCTACATGATTTGTAATGCGATTAGTAATCCCCTGATACTGTATAGACCAAATCAGAAGCGTGGGGGCCAAGGTTACTGTGATCATAATCAAGGAGATCTTGTGAAATACCCCGAACTTGATCCATTTTTTCTTGTGGCGCATTACTTCCCCATACAAGTATCGTGCATATAGGTTTCTCATCTCTACCGGCTCCCTGCGGCAGCTATCATAGCAGAGAACTTGATATTCGGATACCTTGCCCACTCCCCGTTGTCGCTACTGATCTACATTACAGATGCCAATAGTCACGAATCCAAGGGGTCGGTTTGCACGCTTTATAGAGACGTTTGAGGCCGCGTGCCGCTTTGCGGTGGCCGGGCGGAGACCAGCGCCCGGCGAGGGCATCCTGCATATCGGGGTGGCCATGAAAGGCGAGGACTTTGGATTCGGGGGGCGGTGGTGAAGGGGTGAGAAAATGACGTAAAAAGGAAAAGGGAAGACAGTGGAAACGGAAGGAGCGAAACCACGCTTCGGGCCAGAAATGGAGCGGGCCGTAGCGTTCGATCACTTGGGCGGAGAGGTACTCTTGGGAGGCGGTGCCGTAGCGCTCGATCAGGGCGGCGGGTTGGCGTTCAAAGTTTTCGCGGACGAAGCCGAGGGTACCCACGACGAAGGAGTAGCAACTGGCCTGACCGACCCGATTCCCCCGACTGTTCCAGTCATTGATAATGTAGAAGTGGTCGCCCTGCGGGTAGCGAAAAAGGTCGTCGAGGTTGCCGGTGATCAGCAGATCGAGGTCGAAGAAGAAGACCCGCTCCCCCTGAAGTCCGCCGAGGTCGTCGGCGCACAGTCCCGCTTCTTTACGGTAGGCGAGGCGGTTGTGTTCGGGGGCGATGCGCATGTGCGGTTCGGGGTGGCGCTGAATGGCCGGGTCGAGGTCGGGCAGCGGTTCGTCGCTAAAGAGGTGGAAGCGGATTTCGTGCTGGGTGTTGCGGCGAATCATCCGATAGAGGATGTTGACATCCTCTTCGTTGTAGAGGTCGCCCCAGAGGATGGTGATGAGGTGGATCGGTTTTGACGGCATCAAAGGTTCCTGCGTCTAACGCAACAGCCGCTCGTAAGCGGCAGCCAAGGGGTGACGGCGGATCAGGGCGCGGCGACTGAGAATCTCCGCCGCACCATGCGGTTTATGACCCGGCTGGTGGTGCCCCTCCATAAGCCGACTGATCACCGCAAAGAGGTTGTAGCGCTCCAGTACCAGGCGACGCGCTTCGATCAGTGCCGGGAGGCGCTGTTGGTAGGGGTCGTCGCGCAGGGTGGCGCGAATCGTTTCGC
>SLIM01000202.1 GCA_007135625.1 Gammaproteobacteria bacterium | reverse complement strand
TCTAGGTTCGAGGTTCGAGGTTCTAGGCCTCGCACCTCGCGCCTCGCACCTCGCACCTCGCACCTCGCACCTCGCACCTCGCGCCTCGCACCTCGCGCCTCGCACCTCGCGCCTCGCACCTCGCGCCTCGCACCTCGCGCCTCGCACCTCGTACCTCGAATCTCGAATCTCGAACCTCTCATCTCGAACCTAAAAAAATGCGTTTTCAACATACTTTGCTGCTTGTTGCCTTGGCGATTCTGGTCTGCACTTTGCTGCTCAGTTCGCTGCTTAGTCTCGCCTCCTTTGAGAAGCTCTACTCCAGCTCGCTGGTTGCCACCTACGAAGCGAGTGGTAAGAACATGCAGCGGCGGATTCAGGCGGCGATTCGTCTGGGGCGACCTTTGGAACTCTATAGCGCGATGGATGAACTGATTGCTGAGGTGATGGAGGCCGAACCCAATCTGCTGCGCATTGATGTACTCACCCCGCAGCAGACCCTGCTCTACAGCTCCAGCGACCAACTGCGAGGCACCCCCAGCCCGCTGCAGGGGAGCCTCCCCGATCTGCACACGCTGGAGGATCGCCCGGTAATTACCCAGCTCATTGGGGAGAGCTACTTTACCCTGCTGCCCCTGCGTGACCGCAATCAGCAGTTGGTCGGTATGCTCCACTTGGAGTTCTCCCGTGCCGAGGTCTACCAGCGTCTGCGCGAAATGGCCTGGCGCAACCTGCAATCACTGATTCCAATTATGCTTGCCGCCGCCGTGCTGCTGGTGCTGCTGATTCACCAGATTCTGCTGCGCCCGATCAACCGTGATGTCGCCGCCCTCGCAAAGGTCGAAGAGGGGCAGGCCGTTCCCACCAGCAGCGCTAGCGAGCTAGAGGCGCTCGGGCAGGCGCTGGTTGCCACCGAACTGCCGCCGGAGGAGTCTCCCGAGCAGCTTGAACAGGATCTCGCGGCGATTGGCGAGGCGCTGGAGGCGTGGGCGCGTCGTCCCGGCACTCTCCCCGAAGGGCTAGCGGCACTGCGTGCCGAGTACCAGCGCCTGCGCGTCCAACTGGCGGATACCCGCCCGTCGTCTGCGGCACCTACCCCCACCCGCCCAGCGGAGGCATCCGATGTCGCGACCTGAGTCCCGCTCATCCTTTTTGCTGCGTCGATGCTGGAGCGGGGTGGGCTTAGGCGCACTGCTGCTGCTCGCCCCAGCGCTGCTTCAGGCTACCGCAGCGGGATACGGCCCGACCCGCTCCGGCGACTCCCTCTGGGTACTCTACAATCGCCCCGAGGTCGCTGCCAGCGGCAACCGCTTCGCCTGGATGGTCGTAACCCAGCGCCTCAACCCCCATGCCCTTAGCAACCCCTGCAACGCCGGCTCGCTGCGCATCGGTGCCCAACTGCTCCTGCCGAGCGCCGCCCAGGTCGCCCAGATCGAACCGGCAGCCGCCCACCAGGAGTATCTGCGCCAGGTCGAGGAGTGGAAAAATCGTTACCGCATGGAGGCGCAAGTCACCTGCTCCGACTGGTTTAACGCCCTCGATCTCACGACCCCTCCCGACTCCTCTTCCGACTCCTCTTCCGAGCTATTTTCCGAGCCATCCCCCGAGCCGCACGCCGCAGCACCACTCTCCTCCCCCCCGAGCGACCCGCCCGCACCCGCAGAGCAGCGCTCCTCCCCGCCACTCTCCCCGTCCAGTGATGCGTTTCCGATTGCCACTGCAGCGGAGGAGGAGGAGGGGAGCGAGCTACTCCCCCCGCCCGTTAGCGAAGTTGGCACCGCCCCCCAGCCCGTTAGCGAAGTTAGCACCGCCCCCCCGCCCGTTGGCGAAGTTGGCACCGCCCCCCCGCCCGCTGTCGAGGAGAGTAAAGCACCGCCACCTGCTGCGCCCGCAGCGAGCGACCCACCCACCCGCTCCCGCGCCGCCTGGCTGCTCCTGCTCCTTCCGCTGCTGGCCCTGGCCCTGCTGTTGTTCGGGTGGCGCTACCGCCGCCGCTGGTCGCCCGCCAGCGGAGCGGGGGAGAGTGGCCCCCGCCGCTTCTCCTACCAACGCAAGATCCTGCTCACCGTCACCCTCGCGGTGATCCTCGGCCAGCTCTTTTATGCCGCCTTTAATGTCCGCTCCTTCCAGCAGAGCTATCTGGAGTCGGTACAGGCCCAAAGCTACCGCTTGGCCGATTATTTACGCCAGGATGTGGAGTATATCCTCGGGCTGGGTATCCCTCTGCAACGGCTGGTGCGAGTCGAACTCTCCCTCGCCGAGCTGCTAGAAGCAAGTACAGAAATTGCGTTCATTGAGATCACCAATCGCGAACAGCGGGTCATCTACTACGCTGACCGCGAACAGATGCTCCGCTACCAGGAGGAGGAGTCCCCGCTCTCGGCACTTCAGCAACCCAACGCAGAGCGGCACAACTTACTGCGTAGCGGCTTTGGCCTAGCGATCACCCGCGCCGAAAGCGACCTGCGCATCCCGCTTCACAATCCGCGCAGTGGGGAGCCGGTCGGCGCTATCCAAATTCGCATCTCCGCCCAGCAGATCTATGCGGCAACTCGCGGAATCATCTGGGATATTCTCACCGTCATCCTGGTCTCCCTGCTTATTACCTTTGAATTCACCGCCTTCTTCGCCCGCCGTAGCTTCAGCCAGCCGCTGCAGCGCCTCACCATCGCACTTCGTCGCGCCGCCCACAGCGGTCGTCCACTCCCCACCAAGGGGTGGGGGACGGTACACGGCATCTCGCAACTGATTCACCGCTTCAACCAGCGCATCACCCCCGCCGCCAATGGTGCAGGTGACCCTGAACGCCAGCAGATTGAGCAGGCACTAGCCCGTCTGCGCCAGCGCCTCGCCAAACAGCCCGCGCCCAGTAGCAGCGCAACTCTCCCCACTCCGCCTGCCGCAGAGACCCTCTCCTACAGCGACATTCGGCCCTTTGTTTTTCTCTTTTTTATCGCCTATAACCTTCCGCTCTCCTTCTTCCCGCTGTTCGTTGCCAGCTTCGACTACCCCGCATGGGGACTTCCCGATACGATGATGATCGGTCTGCCGATTTCGCTTTTCATGCTTTTTTTCGCCCTTAGTATGCTCTTCTCCGGGCGCTGGCTCGACCGCGTCGGCTGGTTCCGCCCGCTGCTGATCGGCAGCACCCTGTTTGCGACGGGGCTGCTGCTCACCGCCTTTGCCGAGAGCTACTCCAGCATGCTTCTCTACCGCGCCCTCACTGCGATTGGCCTGGGGATCGGCTTTATGGGATTTCAGCAGTTTGTGATCAACAACACCAACTCCCAGCAGCGCGGCCTCGGTCTCGCCGCCTTCCTTGCCGCCTTCTTTGCTGGCGAGATTGTCGGCAGCGTGGTGGGTGGAATGCTCGCCGAACGTCTCGGCTACGCGACCATCTTCCTGCTCAGCGGACTGCTCGCCGCCCTCGCCCTCGCCGGGATCTATACCCTTTTTCGCCGCACCGCCGAACCCTCCTCTGCCGCGAGTAACCACCCGAAACTGCGTGCCGCACAACTCTTCGGGGCGCTACGTGATCGCGAGTTTCTTGCCGTGGTGATCTTTCAGGCGATTCCGGCAAAAATTGCGCTGATTGGCTTTCTGGTCTACTTCGTTCCGCTCTATCTGGCGCAACTGGGTACGCTGCAAGGGGACATCGGGCGCATTGTGATGACCTACGCGCTGATTCTGGTCCTCCTCGGGCCGCTCCTCTCCCACGCCCTCAACCGCCCCGCCTACCGCCGCTACTACCTGCTCACCGGCGGACTACTAACGGCGCTGGCGATGCTCTCCTTCGGTCTCGCCGCCAACAGCCTGATGGTGCTGCTGCTGGTGGCGGCACTCGGCATCTCCCACACCCTCTCGCTCGCCACCCAAGCCGCTTTGGTCGCCGAAACCCGCCTGGTGCAGCGCTTGGGAAGCGGTACCGGGATGGGAATCTACCGCTTCTGGGAGCGCTTCGGCAGTGTCGCTGGCCCCTTTGTCATGGCCGCCCTGATCGCCAGCCTCGGTTACCAATATGCAGTGGTTGCGCTCGGCGGCTTGCTGCTGCTCTCCACGCTCTTCTATATCCTCTTGCTACAGCCCAAAGCGCAGCCGGTTAACATGTTGGCATCTAAGGTATAAATTCCGGCGCAAGCAGGGTACCATAGGAGTAGATGCAGCGGGTCTAGAGCTGCCACCTATTCCTTGCGGAGTGAGTTACCTTGCTAAAATACTTTCGCCTAAAAAACCGATTGCTAATCTCCTTTTTTCTGGTCACCTGTATCTCGGGTACCGCCACCACAGTTTTTGCCATCCACTACTTTGCGGGCAAGATCGAAGCTGAGGCGCGGGAGACGCTGTATAAGCACATGCAGGTGGCCGAGCTGCTCTTTCAGAATCGGATTCAGGCCATTCAGCACGAAGGGGAGTCACTCGCCAACGACAGCACTCTGCGACTGCTGCTCGGAATCGATGCCCGCTCCCGACTGGAGCTATACCTCAACCAACTGACCAGCAGCAGCGGGCTGCACGAACTGCTGCTGGTCGATCTGCATCACAAAATCTTGGGGCGCGGCAGCAGGCCGGGACTGGAAGCTATTCAGTATGACGAACGGCTTCACAACGAGCTGATCACCCACGCCCTGCGTGTGAAGGGTGCCGTCTCCGCCAGCGAAAAGGTGATCGTCGGTGGCCAGCCCCAACTGGTGATCAGTGCCGCCATTCCGGTTGAACAGAGCCGTCAGATTCGCACTGCCGATGGTGCCGTGGTCGGCGACCAGCCCTATAGCGCGGTGCTTTTGGTGCGCCAACTGCTCACTGGAAATACACAAGTCACCGCAGAGATTAGCCAACTGCTGGGGATTGATGCTGCCATCGCCCACGATCAGCGGATCACCAGCTCCTCCGAACGCGAAATGAGTGTAAGCAGCGAAGCCTACCGCTACCTCTTGGGTGGGCGTGACCGCCGGTTGGAGCAGGTCGATATCTGGAGCGGCCAGCCGCTAGCCCACTACCGTCCAATACGCGATCTTTTCGGCAACCCGATTGCCGTCCTAAAGATCAGCACCGATGCCACTCCCTTCACCGACACCATTCGGGTCGCCGTCCTCACCCTCTCCATCGTCATGCTCCTCTGTATCCTGGTCGCCTTCTTCATCGGCTACCTGCTCTCGCGCAGTATTCTGATTCCGGTCGAAAAGCTGATGAACGGGGTGAATCGCGTCACCTCCGGCGACCTCGCCTACGAGATTAAACTGGAGCTAAACGATGAACTGGGACACCTCGCGACCTCCTTCAACGGAATGGCCCGCGAACTAAACGGACTCTTCAATACCCTGGAGTCGAGAGTGCTGAAGGCGACCAAAGATCTGCAAGATACCCTCGGCTACCTCGATGCCATTATCGACAACATGGCCGATGGCTTGGTCGTGAGCGACCCCGAAGGACGTATCACTCGCTACAACCCCGCCTTTCTGCGCATGGTTCCCCACCTCACCGATCTGCGCAAATACGGCTACCGCGAGCTACTCGAAGGGCAACTGCCGAAACCTCCCGATGCCGAAGAGCGGGCGATGGTCAGCGCCCGCGAAGCGGAGGTCAACCTTCCCGCCGAACGGATCGCCAAAGCGGTCGC
>SLIM01000065.1 GCA_007135625.1 Gammaproteobacteria bacterium | reverse complement strand
GTCATGATGACAAGCTGAAAACGATCTTGATCGATGGTGCGGTTGAGCCAGCGCTGGTAGGCGTGGCGATGGAAGTCGCTGGCGGGAATCTTACAAACACGGCGGATATGTTCCGTTTTAGTAAGATTTTCGGCATTACTGCTTTCATGCTCGCGATAGCCGCGCTGTAGCAGCAGCCCAGGGTGGGCAGAGTTGGCATCGCGGTAGAGCGGTTGCAGCGCGGTGCGCATTAGGGGGGTACTAGACATGCGCCTTCTCCTGGGGTAGCGAATTCTCACCGCTGGCGTTAAGGCGCAGCGTACCCTGTACATAGCGCTTGATCCAGCCGCTCGACTCCAACGCACTGCGGGTGAGACGCAGAGTCTGCTTCAGGTCGGCGGCAATGATCTCCTGGTGGAGTGCATCACGGTTGGCGGCTTGTGTGATCTGCTCCTGCGTAAGAATCGCCAGCAGATCATCAAGCAATCGCAGATGCTCCTCTTTACCTTTGGCAAGCAGGAAGCCGCTAGCTTGAGCGAGGCCGTTTTGCAAGATCATACCTGGCAGCTTATGAGCTAGTGCGGCATAACCCTTGGTGTACTCCTTTTTATCGTGTGCAACGACCCGCTGATAGGCACAACGGGCGACGCGGTGGCTGCGTAACTCAAGCATGTTTCACCTCCTCCAACCCCAGCAGGCGTACCAATCCGCGTCCCACGCCGCCATTGCCGCCCAATTGCAATAACAAATGAGGATCAAAGGGGTTTGGTGCTACCGCTGCCTTGGGCTGCTCATTTGGGCGCTTTTGATCTCGTACATTGTTGGCATAGAGTCCCCACAACAGCGATTCGGCAGGAAGATTCTCCTCAAACCACAAGGCACCGCTCTTCACCGTACCCGTCTTGCTATCAATCGCAATACGGGTGCGCAGCTCGGTAGCGGTCTCGGCCAAGTAGCTAAAAATATCATCAGGCAACAGCGCCATGCGACGGGTCAGCTCGCCACGCAGAGCCTCCTCCTCCGGGTAGAGCGTGGCGGCGATCTCCTTGGCCCAAATATCCAAACTGGTGTCAGGAGTGGCCGAGAGGTCGAGATCTTCGAGTACCAACTTCTCCCCCAGCAGATTACAACTGTTGCTGGTGACCTTAGCAGACTCCGCACGCGGGGAGATCGGGAGTGATAGCTCCTTGAGTCCGGCGCGTTTCCGGTCATAAGCGTAGCGGTGCAGAACGAAAGGAGAGGTGGCGTAGCAGAGGATGCCGTTAAGAGCGCGTATCGGCAATAACAAGAGTTGGGCATCGCTCAACGCTAGGGTACCGGCAAAAGACTCTTCGGAACTACTGACATTACGCGGACCAAAGAGAACCTTGGCCTGCTGTTCACCGCTGGGTTGCTGCTCTAGGTAGGTACGCACAACACCACGCAGTGAGGAGCCGGGAACCATTGGAAGCTGAGTGGCACGGGCGCGGGCAATGGGGAGATCGACAATACCGGTCGCTTGGCCCGTGCCACAGTGTAGCGGTGAGAGGGTGTGGAGGTGATAGATTTTGGCTTGCATGAAAATATCCTATAACGAGTTCTAGAGGGTAATGGGAGACCACGGAGCGGGCAGAGCCAACCCGAAACCATCGCGGCAGTCTTGGGATTGATCACAGAGGCTAGCCAACCAAAGCTGGGAGAGACTCGCCGTGTCGCCTTGTTCGACGCGAAACCAGTAGACCGACCCGGCGGGTACCAATTTACGGGTAGCGCGTGGCTTACAGGCGGCAAGATCCCAACCAGAATGGGGTTGCCAACGTTCGACGGCGACCCCTTGCAGACGCAGTCGCAACGCCGGGATTCCGGGCGGGCTGCCGCACAGTTGCCGATCCAGCCAACCGGGACGATAGCCCTCGCTAAAGAGAGCCGGGGTAATCAGCGTAAGACTTACACCCTGCTGCCGCGCAATCTGCTCCAGCCAGTTCGCTGGCGGTGCTGGCCAAATACACTCTGACTCAGGTTGCAAAGCTGCAAGACGACGCTTGCCGCCAAGATGGACTAGGCGCGAACCGAGCGGCTGGGCGAAGCGAGCGAGCAGGCGCATCCCCGCAGCGAGCGGTTGGGGAGAGGCGGAGAGGTCTAATCCCTCGGTCTGAAACAACTTACCTGGAGCAGCGGCATCGCGCTGGTTATCAATTGCCACATGGGTACGGAGATCTCCCTCGGGGGGAGACCAGCCGTTATCATGCAACTGCTGCCCTGAAAGAGTAGAGCCGTGGCGAAAACTACACCAGTCGGCAAATGTCCACCACAGCGGGCCGTTACCAGATTTACCGCGACAGGGCTGCTCTAGTTGAACCGGACAGAGTTCAGCCTGCAGGTCACTCCCACACCCCTCGTCGAAAGGACGGGGAGCGGCACGCACACAGATGAGGCTTTTGCCCTCACCGAAGTAGAGAGCATCGGCAGGCTTGGGTAACAGCAAAGAGTTACCCCGCAGGAGCAACGGCCCGGCCACTTGCTGCTGCAACAACGCCTCGTCAAAGGGAAGATCCTCACTCTCAGCCCAGGCGGTACGCAGGCAACCAGCAAGGCTTGAGGGAGGGGGTAAGCGGGCGGCATCAACTCCTGCCTGTCCATCGAAGGGACGGGCCGAGCGAATTACCAGCGGGTCAAGCGGCGCGAGACTCACCACCTGACTGAGGTCGATGGTCGGTGCTTGTAGAAACTGCACTGCTTCAGGAGTTTCAGAACACTTTTGCATATCCGTTTTACGCTTCTTATCGTAGCGTATAGGCTTTGTTTTATTGCGTTTTTTGCTCATCCATTTCTCTCCAGTTCAGCACGGCTGCGGGCACCCAGCCAGCGAGCGATAATTAGGGTATTAGCAAGTTTATCGAGGGAGATTTGCTCCGCTCGCTGCTCAAGGTAGCGCTGCACCTCAGGATCGATACGCTCGTTACCTCCCCCTTGTAAACGTGCGCGGTCGAGCATACGCGCTACCTCGGCACGGCGCATCCCGGCATCCTCCGGGCGCACCGCTGGGTTTCCCCGCTGCATACGCTGATGAATCGCCCGTAGATCATAGGCCACCCGTGAGGGGAGCCGCCTAGCGCGATAGTCAGCGGTGAAACGCTCCAACTCTTCCAGCGTTACTTGATCATTCCATTGGGTACGCCAATCGATATCACCACCCGAACGCACTCCTAAGGTAATCACCAAGGCGTTGCGTTGCTGCTTTTCTTCCGGTAGCCCATTGCCTTTGGCCAGCTTCTCGGCCCGTTTGGCACGCGCCAGCAGGCTCCCCAAAGGCTGCATAATATGGCCAATTCCAATTCCCACTGAAAGGGTTGGCACTGCCACGCCCAGCTTATGGGCGACCGCCTGCATATTCTCCTTAAAACACAGCGCCAGCGCCTGCGCACACGCCTGCGCATTAGGCAGCGGTACTAGCGCTAAAACATCATCGCCACCTGAGTAAATAGCATGGCCCCGATGACTGCGAACCAAATCACGCACCGCATTGGCAAAGCGGTGTAGCGCTTGCGAGATCTCTCGCGACTCTGCAGCGCTCTTCGCTTGCGCCAGCAGCTCTCCCATACGATCCCCATCCGCTTGTAAGATCGCCGCATAAGGCACTGCTGCACCAATCCGCGTCCCATCGCGACTGCGCTCATGGCCCAGCGCCCGTAAGGTGTTCGCCAACTGTGCCAGCGCCTCCACCTCCGCCGCCTCCAGTGCGACCTCTCGACGCGCACTTTGCAACCGAAAGTCGAAAAGCATTTGTGCATCGTAAGGAAAAGCCTGGTAGGCGTTCAGATTGCCACTGGTACCGGTTGCCAGCCCCAACTTCTGCAACTCGGCATAGTCGCGCTTCAGCCGCTCCAACTGCTCCTCCGTAAGGCGCTGTAACCACGGATCGGCAGCGATGCGCGAATAGGCGGTAAACTGCTCGGCAACTCCAGCGGTGCGCTTAATCACCCCCAGAGCATCAAGCTGCTCCCCTGGCGACAGCCCCAATTTACGCACTAGGGTAATATTGGGTCGCTCGGGCAGCACTGTCTCAAAAGCCCCATCAAGTGACGATTTGGGTACCCCATAACCACCACTACCGAGTTTTGCAGGGCCAAAGTCACGGGTCGCCTTACGCGCCGCCAACACCCCTCCCAGGCGTTGACTCGCCACCGCATAGCCGGTTTCAGTTTCAGGTTCGATCCGCACCCAGGCGCTAAACCCCTCCAGAAAATCATCAATCTGGGCTTCCCAACGCTCCTGCTGCAACACGGTCTGGAGCTGGTGCTTACGCTGACCCAACTCCCCCAAACCGCGCAGCCGCTCCACCGCTGCCGCTTTGGCCGCAGCGCACAGCCTCTTCACCTGCGCCTCGTCACAATCCCGCACCAACACCCGTAAGATATTGGAAATATTGGCCTCATCGCCCGGTTTGTCGAGCGGTTGCAACTCCCACGCGGGATCTTCAGGGGCCGGAAAGATCAGCTCTCCGCCCTGGGCATTTTGATAGAAAACTTGCGCCGCCGCCCGTGATGCCTCCGAAAGCAGCCAGGAGCCGCACCAGAGGTCGCGGGTACGCCGCGCTGCGCCAATCATGCTCTGCACCGGCCCAAGGGAGAGGGTTACCAGATAGTCAGCCATGGGTTACACCTCAGTAAAATAGGTCATAAAGGCGGAGAGGGGGTCATCACCGCGCCCCGCCATGGGTGGAATGTTTTTCGCAGCAGTAGCCTGCTCCACCGGGTCGTTAGGCCATGTTGAGAGACCGCCCGCGCCCTTATCCTTACACTTGAGCTTCTGCTTTAGGGCGCTCTGCCAGCGCGGTAGCAGCAGCGCCGCTGGGCGGTAGTGCCGACCATCCCAGTAGGGGCGCAGGATCAGCGGGCTGGCCATGCGCTCGATCTCCCCCTCCGGCTCTAGTGTCGGATCGGGATTGCCCGGCTCTCCGTTGCCGTTGAAGTGAAAGATAATCGGCAGCCCAAAGGCGGCACGGGGGTAGAGGTCGGTAACCGGATGCTCGGGTTCATGGTCGCGAGGCGTATAACGCGGCCCCCAGAGGGTGCGAATCGCATCCGGCTCCGGCCAGCGGCTGCGACCGGGGATATTGGAGGGAGGCGTCGGTGGGTTGCGGGCAAAACCCGGCTGTTGGCGAAAATTCGACAGCCGCTTAACCGCCTCATTCCAAGCCACCGTAGCGTTAGTACCGCCTGGCCGCAACCGTAACATCCCTCCCTTGGCTGTTACCTCCTCCTCCGTAACCGGCGACAACCCAGCCACCTTCACCGCCCCCAAACCGCGCCGGGTACGCGCCCCGATACCGCCAAAACTGGCCCACCAGCGTACCGTCTCCTCCACCTGCGCCCGCTGCGCCTTATCAAGTCGAGGGTCGAAGGTTAGCTTGAGGGTGAAGTGAATACCCGCCGCCGCTACCTTATGGGGGTTTTCCTTGATCTCATACCCCCCCGGCTCCAGACGGCCATGTGCGGGAAAGAGGGCGTAGGGGTTGATTCCTGGGGCGGGGTTAGGGGGGCTTCTGTAGCGTCCATTTCTCCTTTCATAAGCAAATGCAGGGTAGGGATTGACCGCAAAGACCCCCTCCACCTGCAACGCCACCCGGCTAGCGGTGGGTTCCT
>SLIM01000217.1 GCA_007135625.1 Gammaproteobacteria bacterium | reverse complement strand
GGGAGTCGCACCCTTGGTCTTGTGGAAAGGTGCAAGCTAGCGCACAATCGGTTATCATTAGCCATCCGGGGCCATGCCGCTCTCTGTACCATGGCTTACCCCATTTTCCCTAAAAGGCTTTGTATCCCGGTTTTGGATGCTGGGCCGGTAGTGAGTGCCATGATTGAGTCCATCGGAAAGTTCCAGATCTGCGAGCTGGTCGGTAAGGGAGCCACCGCATCGGTCTACCTCTCAAAAGACCCTTTTACCGGTCGAGATGTAGCGATTAAGGTGGCCAATCAGGCGGTCTTTAGTGACCCGGTGCATGGGGCGAAGTTCAAGAAGATGTTCATGAACGAAGCCAGCCTTGCCGGTAAACTCCGCCATCCACACATCGTCTCGGTGTTCGATGCCGGACTGGAGGATGGTTTTCACTTCATCGTCATGGAGTATGTGCCGGGCAAGACGCTGAAGAGCTATTGCAGCATGAAAGCACTTCTTCCCTTTGATGATGTAGTTGAAATTATCTTCAAATGCGCCAGCGCACTCGACTACGCCTCTCGACAAGGGGTAATTCATCGCGACATCAAACCGGCCAATATCCTTCAGGTCGAGGGGACGAACGTTAAAATTAGCGACTTCGGCACCGCCCTGCGTGAAAACTCCGATGTCACCCAAATTGTTGATGCCGTCGGCTCTCCCGCCTACATGTCGCCGGAGCAGATCAGCGGCGGTGACCTGACCTTTCAGACCGACATCTACTCCCTCGGCGTGGTGATGTACCAGTTACTGAGTGGCTATCTTCCCTACTCGGCGAAAAGCCAGGTGGAGCTGTTTCGCAAGATTCTCAATGAGCCACCGATCTCCTTGAAGGATCGTCGCCCCCAGGTTCCGGAGGCGCTGCTGCGCATCGTCGATCGCTGCATGGCCAAAAGTCCCGAGGAGCGCTACAACGCTTGGGGTAGTCTGAGCAAGGATCTCGCCTCCGCCAATCGGCAACTGATTAACGTCGCCCAAGATGACTCCGACACCGAGCGCTTCAATATCCTAAAAGCGCTTGATTTTTTCAAGACCTTCAGCGACCGTGAGTTGTGGGAGATCCTGCGCATCAGTAAGTGGCATAAGTTCTCCGCAGGAAAGACCCTGATCCAGGAGGGCCGCATCGGCTCTTCGCTCTACATCCTCGCCGGGGGCAACGCCAGCATTTTGAAAAATGACTCTTTTCTCGGGGTCATCGAGACCGGCCACTGCTTCGGCGAGATGGCCTATATTGTCGGCAACAACAAGCCGCGCACCGCCAGCATCGTCAGCAATACCGAGGTCTTGGTGATCAAGATTCGTGCTGAGGGAATTGAAAATGCCTCAGACCAACTGCGAACCTCGATCCACAAGGTGCTGCTGCGTATCCTTGCAGAACGGCTAGAGAAGACCTCAATCCTCGCATCCATTGTCTAAACGGGCAAAGATCGGTATACTTTCGCGTCTTGGAGAGGAGAGCGGGCGGTACCCTTCTGGGTGCTATGCCTTAGTATATAGAGTTTTTATCACTGGAAACATCCATGGCGAAAGAAGATTTCATTGAGTTGGAAGGGGTCGTAACCGAAACCCTCCCAAACACGACATTCCGTGTTGAGCTGGAGAATGGACACATCGTAACGGCGCACATCTCCGGTAAGATGCGCAAGCACTACATTCGGATCCTGACTGGCGACAAGGTCACCGTGCAGTTGACACCCTACGACCTTAGCAAGGGGCGGATCACCTACCGGGCGCGTTAAAGCGAAAGAGCGTTAGCAAGTCGCCCTTTAGCAGGGCGATACCCCTTGTTTCGGGCGCATCCTGAGGGCGAGGAGGACGGCCTGAAGGCCGCCCTACGCGCCGCAGGTCGCTCCTAGATCGCCCTTTCGGGCAGTAGCCAATAGCCCTTCCGGGCAGTACGCTGTTTCCCCTCCGGGCAATAATAAATACTCTGCCTCCCCCCAGAGAGACGCTCTCAATGCACCAGCCGCCCCTCATAGGTGAAGTGCAGCGCATCCTCGGCCACGCTAATACGTACCACACCGCCATCGACCAGCTTGCCAAACAGCAACTCCTCGGCCAGTGGTTTTTTAATCTGCTCCTGAATCAGGCGTGCCATCGGGCGAGCGCCGAGCTTATCGTCGTAGCCGTGAATCGCCAGCCAGATGCGCGCCTCCTGATCAACCTCTAGGGTTACCCGCTTCTCGTGGAGTTGTCCCTCCAGCTCAAACAGAAACTTATCGACTACATGGGCGATAACATCGTGGTGTAGCGGGGCAAACTGCACGATGCTGTCGAGACGGTTGCGAAACTCTGGAGTAAAGATCTTTTTAATCGCCTCCATGCCGTCGCTGCTGTGGTCTTGGGTGGTGAAGCCGATTGAGGGGCGGCTCATCAGCTCGGCCCCGGCGTTGGTGGTCATCACAATCACCACATTGCGAAAATCAGCCTTACGTCCATTGTTATCGGTCAAGGTGCCGTGATCCATCACCTGCAACAGCAGGTTGAAGACATCGGGGTGGGCCTTTTCGATCTCATCGAGCAGCAGCACCGAGTGGGGGTGTTTGTTAATCTCCTCGGTCAGCAGGCCGCCTTGGTCGAAGCCGACATAGCCCGGCGGAGCGCCGATCAGCCGCGACACCGTGTGGCGCTCCATATACTCCGACATATCAAAGCGAATTAACTGCATTCCGAGAATGCGGGCGAGCTGGCGGGTCACCTCGGTCTTGCCCACCCCGGTGGGACCGGCAAACAGAAAGGAGCCGACCGGTTTATCCCCCTTGCCCAGTCCGGAGCGGTTCATCCGAATCGCAGCGGTGAGGGTGCTGATCGCCTCCTCCTGGCCGAAGACCACCATTTTGAGATCCCGCTCCAAGGTGCGCAGCGCCTCGACATCGGAGGCGGAGACGCTTTTTGGCGGAATGCGGGCCATGCGGGCGACGATATTCTCAATATCAATGGTTCCGATCTGTTTTTTGCGCTTGGAGGGGGGCTGCAACTGAACATTGGCCCCCGCCTCATCAATCACATCAATCGCCTTATCGGGGAGGTGGCGGTCGTTGATGTAGCGATCCGCCAGCTCGGCGGCGAGGCGCAGCGCCTTCTGGGTGTAGCGAATGCCGTGGTGCGCCTCAAAACGGGACTTCAGCCCCTTGAGGATTTCGGTCGTCTCATCGACCGACGGCTCGGGAATATCGATCTTCTGAAAACGCCGCGCCAAGGCCCGATCCTTCTCAAAGATTCCGCGAAACTCCTGATAGGTGGTCGAACCGATGCAGCGCATATCTCCCGATGCAAGCATCGGCTTGATCAGGTTAGAGGCATCCATCACCCCACCGGAAGCGGCACCCGCCCCGATAATGGTATGAATCTCGTCGATAAATAGCACCGCCTCCGGGCGCTTCTTCAACTGCGCCAGCACCGCCTTAAGGCGCTTCTCAAAGTCGCCCCGGTACTTGGTGCCGGCTACCAGACTGCCAAGGTCGAGGGCGTAGATCACCGCATCGGCCAGCACCTCCGGCACCTCCTCATCAACGATCATCTTCGCCAACCCCTCGGCGATAGCCGTCTTGCCCACCCCCGCCTCACCCACCAGCAGCGGGTTGTTCTTGCGCCGCCGACAAAGCACCTGAATGGTGCGCTCCACCTCCAGGGCGCGTCCGATCAGCGGATCGATCTTGCCCTCGCGTGCCAGATTGTTCAGGTTGCTGGCGTAGGTATCCAGTGGACTCGCCTCGGGTTGGCGGCTCCGCTCCTCGTCGCCCTCTTCCGGGTGAGAGGGGTGGCTATTCGCATCCAGCTCCTCACGCCCCTTGGCCACCCCGTGGGAGATAAAGTTCACCACGTCGAGACGAGAAATATCTTGTAGATTCAGCAGGTAGACCGACTGCGACTCCCGCTCGCTAAAGATCGCAACCAGCACGTTAGCCCCGATGACCTCGCGTCGCCCGGAGGATTGAACGTGAAACACCGCCCGCTGCAAAACGCGCTGAAAACCAAGAGTTGGTTGGGTGTCGCGCTCCACCCCCGGCGGCATTACTGGCGTGGTATCCTCAATAAACTCCTCGACATCGCGTCGTAAACCGGCCAAGTCGCCGCCACACGCAACCAAAACCTCCTTGGCAGATGGATTGTCGAGCAGTGCCAGCAGCAGGTGTTCAACCGTCATAAACTCGTGACGATGCTCCTTGGCCAGCCGGTACGCCTCGTTGATCGTTACTTCCAGCTCTTTACTTAGAATGGACATGGCCCTTCCCCGTCTCGATAGCAATGTTGTCTGTAGCGCAGTATGTACCTATGCCGCCAGTTCGACCGCACAGCCGCTGCGAACACCCGCTCGATGCCCGCCGCTCCTGAACCGTAAGTTCTAGAGAATGAGTAGCACAAAGGTTGCCACTCTGCAAACCGCGTTCACCGCCTGCTTGCACTCTTCTCTTTCGTCCTCCCTCCCTAAGATACGCCTGTTCCATGCGGGATTCAACTCTTTCGCACACGAACATTCTCCGTAACACACCCTTCACAGCTCCTCTAGGGTACAGAGTAGCGGGTGTTGGTACTCACGCGAGTAGTCGTTGACCTGGGTCACCTTGGTCTCGGCCACATCCCGGCTGTAGATTCCGCACACCCCCTTGCCACGGGTATGAACATGGAGCATGATCTGGGTCGCCTGCTCATGATTCTTGCCGAAGAAGGTCTCCAGGATATGAATCACAAAATCCATTGGAGTAAAGTCATCATTCAGCAAAACCACCCGATACATCGGAGGGCGCTGGAGCTTTGGCTTGCTCTGCTCAACGACCGTGCCATCGTTTAGATCATATTCTCTCTTGCTGCTCATGGTAGTAAATTTAAACCCTGTTTATCGTCACTCGATCTTTATTCGATGTAGCGTTATAGTCTGCAACGCAGAGATGCATAATAAAAGATTTGGCGTCGTAAGACGACCGTCAAGCGCAGCCCGAGGGTTACCGCCCGACCACGTAGGAGGAGTATGTAAATGGCTACAGGCATTGTCAAATGGTTTAATAACGCCAAAGGTTATGGTTTTGTTACCCCGGATGAGGGGGAGCAGGATGTTTTTATCCACTTTTCGGCAATAGAAATGGAGGGGTATAAAACCCTGCGAGAGGGGCAGAAGGTGAGCTTTGAGATCTCGGAAGGCCCCAAGGGGCTGCACGCTGCCAATGTGCAGACCGTTTCCAACTCGCAGTAAGTTCGAGGATATCCCTAACGGCACCCCGCACCGGCCATGCCCCGAGCCTCCGGCACAACCCGGTAGTCGGAGCATGAAGCCTGTGAAATAGCCGCGTCAAAACGTTATACCGGCAGGGAGGTGACCCAAGCCAATGCGCCGATTGCCTAGATCGGCGCTTTCTGCCGCCTTTTGCCTTTGTCCTGCGTCTCGCGTCTCACGTCTCACGTCTCACGTCTCACGTCTCGCGTCTCGCGCCTCACGCCTCACGTCTCGCGTCTCGCGTCTCACGTCTCGCGCCTCACGTCTCGCGTCTCGCGTCTCGCGTCTCGCGCCTCTAGCGGCAGGGATTGGAACAGGTGACAGAAGCGGACGCAGTAGAGTATCCTGTAACCCAACCGGTCGGATCGGCACCCCACCGGAGATCTTCT
>SLIM01000092.1 GCA_007135625.1 Gammaproteobacteria bacterium | reverse complement strand
GAGGGGGAGATTCGAGGTTCGAGGTGCTAGATTCTAGGGGCGAGGTTGGATCGTTTCTACTGGGGTGTGGGAATGATGATAACCATAGGCCACGTAGAACTTTACGTCGCACCCGTAAAGAGCCGTACCCTAAAACCCTTCTCGCCCCTAAAACCTAAAACCTCGCCCCTCGAACCTAGAACCTAGAACCTCGAATCTCCTCTTCCCCCTCAAACTCAGCAGCGCTAAACTTCAACACATTGCCGTTTTCCTTCACGATACGCTGCAACTCTGCGTCAAAACCTGCGCTGCTCTTGGCCTCGATCTCCACCGAAATTTTTACATCAACGCAGGGGTTAGCAGTGAACTGCTGCACCACTTCGTCCATGATCGTGGCGAAGTCCATTTTGGCTCGGAGCGGGTCAAGCGATACCGTCGCGTAAAACTGCTTTTTGGTCGCGGCAGGCGTGGGCGTGTCGGTACCTTCTGCCCCACCCGGCGTTAGAGGTGGTGTACCCGTGCCGCCGGTACCTCCGCTTGGAAACGCAGTACCGCCGGGTTCTCCGACATCACCAGCGGGCTGGAGGCCAGGTTGTGAGCCAGGTTGTGAGCCAGGCTGGAGGCCAGGCTGGGGAGATGGCTTAGTGCGCTCGCGGTACGCGACAGCGGCCTCCCGCTCAATGAACAGCGAAGAGGCATCGAGAGTGGTGACGGCCCCCCCCCCAAAGGTAAACCCGAGGTAGCGCTCCCCCTCCTTAGCGGAAGCGAAAGCAAAGTAATCTTCACTCGCCACCCCCTGGTTAAGGGCTTTGCGAAAAACCGTATCATTCAGCAAGCGCGGCAGGTAGAGATAGTGGCAGCTATCCTGCCAAACTTTTAAAGCGCTGACCTCTTCGGTACCGCCCTTCAGATACCACTGCTTGAGCAAATTGCGCAGATGAATCGGTGACCACTCGTCGATCAGCCACTCCTCCTCACGCAGTTTCGCCTCAATGGCCTGCGTCAGATTGGGCGCGGTCGGAGAGAGCGGCACCACCTCCCACTTGAGAGTCGGCTTGCCCTTAACGAACTCCTCAAGGGGTGCGATTAACCACTTATAGGTCTCGCGCACCAGTTGGGCGAGCGATTGATCCGCCCCATCACGATGGCCTTTAGCTTGGTTCAAATGAGAGAGATCTTGGTTTAGATTACCGCTCTCAATATCCGCAACAATCGACTTCCAGGCAAGAAAAGTCCGCCCCTGCGCCTTAAGACGGCTCACCACATCGTAATCCGCCGCCAGAAAGAGCAACCGGTTCTGCTTCTGCCGGGGCTGCTCACCGCGATGGCGCAGAATCTCCTCGGCGGCAGTGAATGCCGGGTTCGTTTCGCTGCGGCTGTAGGCAGCGTGAACCGGCAGCACGACCAGGCGCGGCCCGCTGCCATACTCATCGGGTACATCGGCGGAGGGGGTAAAGAGATGGATACCACCAAAATGATGATTTTTCGAGAAAACTTTGCTAACGCAACGCTTCAGCAGCGGGAGCAGCTCCTCACGCTCGTTAATGCTCTGCTTGCGGCTCTCCATCTCACGGCGCAAGTTCGGCGTAGTGTCGAGCCAGTAGCGATCTTTGTCGGCATAGAGGTAGTGCAAGCGGTCACGCAGTCGCTTGAGAACATCCTCAAAGATACCGACCGCTTGCCCCGGTTGCACCGTACCGAGCAGAATGCGTTCTGCCTGAATGCCGCGAATCATCTGCGCCCCGGTAGAGGGGGCGCTCCCCAGAAAAAGAGTTCGAGCGGTGCGGCGAGCGGCCTGCACGCCACCAAACAGGGTATGGTGGCCATCAATCGCAAAAGGCTCAGAGCGCGCGCCATCTACTTCACGCTCAATAATAGGTTCCCAGCCTTGAGGCAGATAGTGAATGCTTTTGTTGCGCACCGTGCTATCTTCCAGCGGCAGAGAGCCGGGCATAATCAACGCATCTCGGTTATCGGAGTTCCATAGCCGATGAATCACAATAGCCATATATTGGAGTACGCCACGGGTGCGCTGAAACTTCTCCAAAGTAGACCAATCTTCGTACAGCCGGTCGAAGATCTCTGGGTGGATCGGGTAGGAGCGGCAAAGACGCTCGAAGTACTCGTTGGATTGGGTCTCGACCGGAAACCTTTCGGCATGGTGGCGGTAGAAATCGGAGAATTGGCGACTGATCCCCTCCACCTCGGCCCGCTCACCGGGGGTTTCAAAGAGCCGACGGCGGACGATCTCAAAAGCCTCCTCGGTACCCACCGGTTTCCACACCGCCTCCACCCGGGCGAAGTACTTCTCCAAGGAGTTAAGCGCCCGCTGGCCCATCGTCCCGCCCGCTTCCAACTCCGACTCGGGCAGCGATGCCAGCAAGATGGCGTTCGGCACCTCTTTCATCGCCTCGGTGAGGGCTTGGACAAAGCTGATATTGCTATCGAAAGTACCCGCTGTAAACTGCCTGCCCAGCTCCAGTTGGCGGATGAACGCGACCAACTCGTCGATCAGGATCACGCAGGGGGCCGCTTTGCGAATCAGCTCGGTGAGTACCTCTTTGCCGGGCGAAGTCCCCTCCGCATCGCTAGCGGCGACCATTTGGTAGCCCTCCGCACCGAGCAACTGCCAGGCCAGTTCACCCCACAGGGTGTTTACGGTCACCCCGTGGTACGCTCTGGCGTGGCTCGGCGAGGCGTTAATCCCGTCAATCACCGCGACCCGAGCATGGGGCAGACTCGAAATCCCCGCCTCATCCAGCAGCGGCGGAATACCGGCGAGTCGCTCGGTGTGGACGGTTCGGGAGGCTAGGTGGTAGACCGCCAACAGGGTGTGGGTCTTACCGCCACCGAATGCGGTTTGGAGCTGGATAACCGGGTCACCTCCATGACCGGCCAAGCGCTGCGCCACCGAGATGAGCAACAGCCGCATCCCTTCGGTAATATAGGTGCGGGAGAAGAACTTCTCTGCATCCTGGTACTCGTCAGTTGCCGTGCCGTTGGCGACTTGTGTGATATCAGCGGCAAATTCGGACTGTTTGAATGTGCCTTCAAGGACATCTTTGTGCGGGCGGGCGATTTCTCGCCAGGGTTTTAGACTCATTGCGTTATCCTTTAACCTTCCAGTTCATACTGGGTTTTAAATGATGTTGATCAACGACCATCGGGTGAGCATCCACATATCTCGTTACATCGGCATTTTGAGGAAAAGAGAATGTCAGTCTCCCTTCATTGATTAACACCACGTTATCCAACCTCCATATAACGGTCAGACTGCTCCAACTCCTCGTCAAGCAATACGAGCGTATCCAACTCTTCGACGGAGTCACCTTGTTCGACTACCACTCCAGAATCCGCCTTACTAAGCGAAAAATAACGCTGCCTATTCGACCACTCACTAGAGGCGAGAAGCACTTCAAGCTCGCGCAGCAAAAACAGGGAGTGGGTGGCAATAAACACCTGTATCCCTTGGTTGCTAAGATGGAGAATAACCTTGGCAACCAATTTAATAAGCCTAGGGTTAAGATTGGTTTCCGGCTCATCCCAAAATAGATACCCTTTATCCAGCAATGAGCCAGTAGCGATCAGCCTTGCCAGCATTGCCAACTTACGCAGCCCTTCCGCAACGAGTGGTATCTCCATGTTTCCCTGCCCTGGAATATAAAGATAAAAACGCCCATTGCTATCGAGTACAACTCTCCCCCCCATCGCCTCTTCCAGCGGTTTGAGCAATGCTGCGGCCTTCTTTTCGCGCGGCCCCTTTACTGCCGGTGCGCCTAACAATAGGCAGGTATCGCGATAGGTTTCATCAAACTCCAGATAGTGGTTATCGTACACGGAAACAAAGCCAGGATAGATCGTAAGAAGCTCCCGAGTTGGCAGGAACACGGGGGATCGCTGCTCCCAGATCTGGGGAAGTTCATCAACTTGCACTTCTGTTTTACTGGCTGTTGAAAAGCCAAAAGAACAGTTTAGCTCATGTTTATCAAACTCGAAACCCAGCTCACAACGCTCACGCCCTTGTTTTCTGCGAGCTAACCGACCGAGGGATTCGGGGCGTATCACATGGACCAATTTATCGGCCATCGCTTTTTGCAGAATCCCCTTGGTTGGACTCCCGGCATTACGCTTTTTCCCCTCTTCCGCACTAACCGCCACAACAGAGTAGGCGACTTTTAACAGGTGAGACTTCCCACATCCATTTTCTCCGACCATGACATTGAGACCTTGGGAGAAGAGCAGGTCAGCACGAGGAAAAACCGTTAAGTTTTTTATTTTTAATTTCTGTAGCATAGCGTATCCTCAAATATCGAGTTCGTTTTGTGTACCGCGATGCCCCACCTCGTGCGAGGCGGCGACGATGGCACTCCAGGAGCCGATCAGTTCGTTGTAGGCGCGGGCCTCTTCTGCCCACTTTTTGCGTTCGCAGACGGTGTATAGATAATAGGCGAGTTGGCGGATAGATTCGCCTTTTTCTGGCATTTTTGCCAGTAGCTCACCGGCTGCCGATTCGCCGTGGTTGTTGAGGCTGCGGATCATTTGGTGGCAGGCTTCCCAAATCGGTAGGCGCTGGTCGCTGGTCGGGTCCCAATCTGCTGCGTATTCGCTCCATTTGAGCAGACGCACCTTGCCGCCGCCCGACTCGATTACTCCGGCCTCGACTCCCGCTGAGACGCTGGCTCCTTTGGCCCTTGATAGGGTGTCGGCTTCGCCATAGGGGCCGCTGCTCCAGCCATACTGTTCAAACCAACTGGAGCAAAATTGGGTGTTGGCATCGAAGCTGCCGGAATCGGGGTGGAGGTGGTCGGTAATGGTGCGGTTGATTAGCACTAGGGCATCATGGACGCTCAGGCGCGAGCCGTTTTGGTTGAGAATCGCTTCATATTTGGAGTAGATGGCCATGCCGGGGCCGATGGTGGCTTGGGCTAGATCGACCGGGGCGATGGGGGTTTGGCCGGTTTCGCCGCCGATCATGGTCTCCAGGGCTTCGGGCATCTCTTCGCGTAGTTGGCGCTGAAAGTCGCGGCGGGAGATGGAGTCGGCGCTGGGATTACGTTTGCGGCAGACCAGGACGATGGAGGAGGCGAGTGCGTTGGTGCCCGCTCCAACCATTCGATTGGCCATTTCGGTGCGCATCGGCCAGGTGCCGTGAATCGAGAAGCCCGCTTGGATGACGGCTTCCAGAAAGGTGACCCAACCGGTGCTGGTGGTGCTGCCCTCTTTGGTTTCGGACTGTTTGAAGGCGTAATAGATGGAGACCGGAAAGGCGGGGTGGGCCTGCACGGCCAGGTTGTGAATGGCGCGGGTCATGCCTTCCATGAAGAAAATTTCGGCTTTCTTTTTGCTGCCGTGGCGGTAGGGGGTGGCAACCAGCTCTTCGGCTTTGGGTACCGCCATGGTGGCGAACAAAGTGGGGTAGATGTTGCGCAGCGAGCGGCGCATCCAGACGTAGAAAAAATCGGAGAGATCGGCATAGCCGATGTTGTCGTAGTAGGGTGGGTCGGTTGAAATGACTTTGTTCTCGCTTATTTCTTGTGTTGCTGCGTCTTGCTGGATCGCTGCTGAAGCTGGTTTTGATGGAGCTGCATTCAGGTACTTGACGACCCATTCAAGAAGGCTGGCGAAATTGCCAGTGGAATCTG
>SLIM01000175.1 GCA_007135625.1 Gammaproteobacteria bacterium | reverse complement strand
TTCGGGGGTGAGGCGAGAGGCCAGCTCCCGAATCTGTGCCGCTTCGTCACCGCCCGGTTCCAGGGTAGCGGGAACCGCTTGGTAGAGGGCGATGCGGTGAAACAGGTAGAGCAGCTCTTGCAGCACGCCGGGAAAGTCCGGCGACTGCTCCGCCAGGGCGGCAACCTGTGCCAGTAACTGCGCCCCGTCGCCGCTCGCCAGGGCGTTGGCCAGTTGGCCGATCTGCTCCCCCTTAATGCTGCCCAGCATCGCCCGCACATCGACCTCGCGAACCGTGCCGCCGCCGAAGGCAATCGCCTGATCGAGCAGTGACAAAGCATCGCGCATACTGCCATCGGCGGCGCGGGAGAGGAGCCGGAGTGCGGGGGAGTCCGCTGCGATCTGCTCCTCTCCGAGCAGGTAGTGGAGGTGGCCCTCGATCTGCTCTAGCGGCATCCGTTTGAGGTTGAACTGCAAGCAGCGGGAGAGGACGGTGACCGGCACCTTCTGCGGGTCGGTGGTGGCGAGCAGAAACTTGACATGCGGCGGCGGCTCCTCCAGGGTCTTGAGTAGCGCGTTAAAGCTGCCGCCGGAGAACATGTGAACTTCGTCGATCAGGTAGACCTTGTAGCGTCCATGTGCTGGAGCGTAGGGGACATTTTCCAGCAGCTCGCGGGTCTGGTCTACGCCGGTACGGGAGGCGGCATCGACCTCTAGCAGGTCGGCAAAGCGCCCCTCATCGACCTCGCGACAGACCGCGCAGACCCCGCAGGGGTGAGCGCCGACCCCTTCAACACAATTTAATGACTTGGCAAAGATGCGGGCGAGGGTGGTTTTGCCGACCCCACGGGTACCGGTGAAGAGGTAGGCGTGGTGCAGTCGATCACTCTCTAGGGCATTGGTCAGCGCCCGCACGACATGCTCCTGCCCCACCATCTGGGAGAAGGTGCGCGGACGCCATTTACGGGCCAATACCTGATAAGACATCTTTAATTCCGTTGCCGTGGTCGGTGGTGGGGCGGCCACCCCGGCGCGAATCGCAGCAGCGATTGGGAGAGGCGAGTGGCGGGTACCCGGTGTTAGGGCGTAAGTGTACCTGAATCAGCGACACAGTGCGAGAATTGAGGTTCTAGGCTCTGCTCGGTTCTGTTCTCCGCTATACTAGGCCGACTTTCCATCCAAAATGAGGTCTACCCCATGGTAAAAATAGATGTAGCGCAGTTGATTACCAACTTTAGCTCCCTGGCCGAGCGCTGGCTGGAGGGAGGGGATCTGCGGGTTGCGTTGGATCTGGATGATCTCTCCATGCGACTGATGAGTGCTTCTGGTCATCTGCTTCAGGCTCCCGAGTTGGCTGGTCAACTGCATGATTTTCGTAAGACGGTGCGCCGGGGTGAGCGGGAGCAGGCGCGGCTGCTGTTGGTGGCGATGGAGCCGCTGTTGCGGCGGTTTGTGGAGGAGGCGGTGTGAAGCGGATCGGTGCTCATGTGAGTGCGGCTGGAGGGGTCGAGCAGGCCCCGCTAAATGCCCAGCAAATTGGGGCGAATGCCTTTGCCCTGTTTACCAAGAATCAGCGCCAGTGGCAGGCCAAGCCGTTGAGCGAGGCGAGTATCACCGCTTTTCGCGACAACCTCGCCGCCAGCGGGATTGAGTCGCGCCATGTCCTGCCACACGACAGCTACCTGATTAATCTCTGCCATCCCGATGCGGAGGCGCTGGAGAAGTCGCGTCGCGCCTTTGTCGAGGAGTTCTCCCGCTGTCAGCAGTTGGGGTTGGAGCTGCTGAACTTTCATCCCGGCAGCCATTTGCAGCGTATCCCGGAGGAGCAGGCGCTGCGGCGGGTCGCTGAGTCGATCAACCTCGCCCTGGAGCAGAGCGAGGGGGTGACCGCAGTGATCGAAAATACTGCGGGACAGGGGAGTAATCTGGGGTGGCGCTTCGAGCAGTTGGCGGCGATTATTGACGGGGTCGAGGATCGGACGCGGGTGGGGGTCTGCTTCGACACCTGCCACGCCTTCGCCGCTGGCTATGACCTCTCCAGCCGGGAGGGGTGCGAGGCTACCTTTGCCGCCTTTGAGGAGATCGTCGGGCTACGCTATCTGCGCGGGATGCACCTTAACGACAGCAAAAAGGGGCTGGGTTCACGGGTAGATCGCCACCACTCGCTGGGGCAGGGGATGCTCGGCTGGGCGGTCTTTCACTATTTGATGAGCGACCCGCGCTTTGATGAGATCCCCCTTATTCTGGAGACCATTGACCCCGACCTCTGGCCGGAAGAGATTACAACCCTGCGTCGCTTGGCCGAGCGTGCTGCGGACTGAAGCTGACTTTTCGCGCCTTGCCCTTATAACGCACTGACCTGAATAAATGATTATTTTTCTATAGTTATACGGAAAGGAAAGTCATATTTTAAGTCAGTGTGTTGTGCGAGAGGTGCGGAATGTGGGCTAAAAATGGCCCGGAACGCTATCGAGGGCGCTTTGCCCCTTCGCCGAGTGGTCTGCTCCACTTTGGTTCGCTGCTCGCGGCACTGGGGAGTTGGGCCGATGCCCGCCATCATCAAGGGGAGTGGTGGGTACGGATTGAGGATCTCGACCCACCTCGGGTACAGGCCGGGGCGGCGGCGGCGATTTTGCGTACCCTAGAGTGCTTCGGTCTCCACTGGGATGGTGTGGTCTGGTACCAGAGTCAGCGCCAGCAGGCCTATCACCAGGCCATTGAGCAACTGCGCGAAGCGGGGCTGCTCTACCCCTGCCGCTGTAGTCGTCGCAAGCTACGCGAAACGGGGCAGCAGGGGCGCAAAGGGGTGATCTATAGCGGTCGCTGTCGCCAGCGACCCGCCACCGCCACCACTCCCCCGGCGGCGCTGCGGGTGGTGACCGAGAGCACGCCCATCGGCTTTTGTGACCGGCGGCATGGGTCGATAGAGCAGGTGCTGGAGCGTGAGGTCGGCGACTTTGTGCTGCGCCGCGCCGATGGGCTGTTCGCCTACCAGTTGGCGGTGGTGGTCGATGATGCCGCGCAGGGGATCACTCACATCGTTCGAGGTTCGGATCTGCTCTTTTCCACTCCGCGCCAGATCTACCTTCAGCGTCTGCTCGGGTTGGCGACCCCGGAGTACCTGCATCTGCCTCTGGTTTATGGGGGGGATGGCCGTAAATTGAGCAAACAGGAGCAGGCCCACCCGGTCGATCTGGAGAACCCGCTCCTAACGCTGCGGGCCGCATGGCAACGGCTCGGCCAGATCGCCCCAGGCCCCGAGGTGACCGAGGTGGCGCAGTTCACCGCCTTCGCTGCCCGCCACTGGGTGGCGCAGCGGGTACCTATTGTAGAGACTAGAGGCTAGAGACGGGTACACGACACCACGGCTGCGCCCTTGTTCTCTCCTCTGCCCTCTAAAATTGAGACGCAGGCACGGCATTTTGTCGAAAAGCAGTTTATAATTGCCCATCCTCAGAGGATTGTTGCGACTATTTATTGGGAGATTTAATATGGAAATTACTCTGATTGTCTTGGTTGCTATTTTGGTTGCGCTAGGAGTTTACTCTGCCACAATTTACAATGGTTTGGTGACACTAAAGCATAGCATTGCCAAGGCGTGGTCTAACATCGACGTGCTGCTCAAGCAGCGCCACGATGAGCTACCTAAGTTGGTAGAGACCTGTAAGCAGTACATGAAGTATGAGCAGGAGACCCTGGAAAAAGTGATGCATGCGCGTAACGCCGTCTCTGCCGCCCGCCAGCAGGGTGATGTGGGGGCGTTAGGAATGGCGGAGGGGCAACTGCGGCTAGGGTTGGGTAATCTCTTTGCAGTGGCCGAGGCTTACCCCGAGCTGCGCGCCAATGAGAACTTTCAGCACCTGCAAAACCGCATCACCGGACTGGAGAACAGCATCGCCGACCGTCGCGAGTTTTACAATGAGGCGGTCAATATCAATAATATCCGTATTGAGCAATTTCCCGATCTGTTCGTCGCTCGCTTTTTCAACTTTAAAGCAGCGCAGCTTTTGGAGTTTAGTGAGGAGGAGCGGGCCGATGTCGATATCAAAGGACTCTTCGGGCGCTCCTGAGTGGCGGCAGGGCAACCGTGGAGACCTCCGACTACTGGTTTTGGACCCTCGCCTCGACGCTGGCTGCGCTGGTCAGCTTCTACTTCGCCTTTTACTACCTGCGTAAGGCGCGAGTGATTGAGGACACCCCGACCGCCCTCATTCGTTCCGCACCGCAGGGCTATGTCGAGCTGGTCGGCAGCGCCGCGCTGCTGGAGGAGACTCCGGCGGTCGCCCCCCTGACCGGTCAACCTTGCTGCTGGTATCGCTTCAGCATTGAGCGCAAGGGAGGCAAGAGTGGCTGGTATACCGTCGAGAAGGGGGAGAGCAGTGACCCCTTTCTGCTGCGCGATGCCACTGGCGAGTGCATCATTGCGCCTGCAGGGGCGATCATTACCACCCGCGAAAGTAACCTTTGGTACGGTTCCAGTCGCCATCCCGGCAGGTTGGAGCGGCAAGTGATGCAGACCCGCTCCCTTTGGGGCCTTAGTTTTCGTTACCCAACCAATAACCGCGTAGGTCTGATGACCAACTACCGCTACAATGAAGAGCTTATCGCGATAGGTGAGCCGCTCTACGCGATTGGCTGGTTTAGGTCGCTGGATGACATCGACCACCACCGTAGCCGCGAGGAGCGAATGCGGGCGCTACTGCGCGAGTGGAAAAAGGATCCGAAAATTATGGAGAAGTTTGATCGTGACAAGAACGGGGTCATTGACGAAAAGGAGTGGGAGGCGGCGCGGCGGGCGGCGGCCTACCGGGTGCGGCGGGAATACCAGCAAGATCTGGAGAGTATGGTGATCCACACCCTGAGCAGACCCGCCTCGCGAGCGCAACCCTACCTGCTCTCGACCCTGGAGCAGTTTGAACTGGTGAAGCGCTACCGGCTCTACTCCACTCTGCTAATGATCGGTTTTTTACTCAGCAGCGTACTGTTTGGCATCCTGCTCCTCTCCGGCCCGCCCTAAGCCCCCTCCACTACATGGCTACTGATCGCTATCTCCGCCCGCGCCCGCGTCCCGATCGCCTGCTGTTTGCCAGTTACCTGCTGCTGCTGATCTGGCTGCCGCTGCCGCTGGGGAGTAACCGCCCTTGGGCTTGGACGCTCATGACCACCCTTGCCGCGCTGCTCGGGCTGTGGTGGCTGCTGCTCTGGCTACGCCGCCGGGTCTCGCCGAGCGCCGCCGTTGGCGCTGCTGCCGGGGCGCTGCTGTTGTGGTCGCTCTGGCTGCTGTGGGTGGCGTGGCAACTGCTGCCGCTCCCGCCCGCACTGCTGGCGCTGCTCTCCCCGGAGGGGTGGTCGCTGCGTCAGCTCTTCCCGGAGGCAGCGACGGTGTGGCATCCGATTAGCGTCAATCCCGATACTACCCTCACCTTTTGGCTGAATAGTGCCGCCTACGCGGTGCTGTTTTTTCTCACCCTCACCCTGGTCGATAGCCGCCAGCGAATCACCCTGCTGCTCTGGATTGCCGTTTTTAGTGGGGTGGGGCAGGCGGTCTATGGCGGGGTGGAGGCGATGGCTACGCTGCAGAACGCCTCCGGCACCTTTGTCAATCGCAACCATTTTGCCGGATTCTTGGAGATCTGCCTGGCCCTTGGTGTCGGA
>SLIM01000178.1 GCA_007135625.1 Gammaproteobacteria bacterium | reverse complement strand
GGGGTATGTGGTAACGCTTTGATCTGTGATAAGGGGGCTGCTTGTGGGGGGGGGTATGGCCCTTTCCCTCTTCCAGATTGACCTTGGTCAATGTAGTTGCTCTTTATCCCCCTACAATGGTTGCCCAGTGATCCATTATCAGGAGTTGTGATGCAGAGTGAGATTGCAGGGAGGGAGGGGGTGCTTCGCTATCCCCCTGGCGATTTGGCGATGTGGGTCTTTATTTTCGCGGAGCTGGCGGTTTTTGCTCTCTTTTTCGCTGCATACGCAATCGCTCGCATGAGCCATGTCGAGCTGTTCAACCACTATCAGCAGACCTTAAACAGTACCGCTGCGCTGTTCAATACCTTCGCTCTTATCACCAGCAGCTACTTTGTGGTGCGGGCAGTGGCGGCGATTCGGGGTAATGATCATTTGCGCTGCGCTCGCTGGCTATGGGCGGCGGTGGCGATGGGGGGGCTGTTTCTCCTGATTAAAGGGGTGGAGTATGCCCATCACTTTGCGGAGGGGGTACGGCTCAGTACCAACCTTTTCTACATGTTTTACCTGTCGCTCACCTTTTTCCACTTTATGCACGTCATCTTGGGGATGGTGATTCTGGTCGCGGTGGCGCTAAAAGCGCGAAGTGGTGGCTACAGTAGGGAGCAGCACAGTGGGGTGGAGAGTGGCGGGGCCTATTGGCACATGGTTGATCTGGTCTGGCTGATCCTCTTTCCCCTGATTTATATAATGCGTTGACCCGCGTTGCGGGAGGGGTAGCGATGATCACCGAGGAGCCGTCTCGCTGGGTGCGCCCATGTACCTTTGTTTGGCTGCTATTAATGGGGCTGACCTTGGCCACTTGGGCGATTGGGTATGCTGGGTTGGCGGGGCCGCGCATCACGCTGATTGTCCTCGCCTTCGCCCTGATTAAGGGGTGGCTGGTCGGTGATTATTTTATGGGACTGCATCGGGTGCGCGGGATTTGGCGTTGGCCGATCCTGCTCTGGCTGCTGATCCCTGGGGTGATAATCGCATACGCTTTTCATTAGCAGTGGGCAGCAAATTGTGCATAACTGATTGTTGAGAGGGGAAAGAGAATGGATGGGCAGAGCAGTTTAGCGACAGTACGGGAGCTTGAGGGGCTTCCCTTCTATAAGCCGCAGGGGCAGGAGGTGGAGCTGTTTGAGTACGCCTACCGCCACCAACTTCCGGTGCTGATCAAGGGGCCAACCGGTTGCGGAAAGACGCGCTTTATCAGCTATATGGCGCACCGCATGAAGAGTCGGCTCTATACCGTTGCCTGCCATGACGATTTGAGTGCCGCCGACCTGGTAGGGCGGCATCTGATTGGTGATGGCGGGACCTTCTGGTCTGACGGGCCGCTAACGCGTGCGGTGCGGGAGGGGGCGATCTGCTATCTCGATGAGGTGGTGGAGGCGCGTAAAGATACTACCGTGGTGCTCCATCCGCTCACCGATGATCGGCGTATCCTGCCGCTGGAGCGTACCGGTGAAATCTTGCAGGCACCGCCGGGGTTTATGCTGGTGGTCTCTTACAATCCCGGTTATCAAAATCTGCTTAAGGGGATGAAACCCAGTACTCGACAGCGCTTTGTGGCGATTCGCTTCCACTTCCCTCCGCCCGACCTGGAGGTTGAGGTGCTGATCGGTGAGACCGGGATCGACCGCAAGCGGGCGCAGGTGCTGGTGCGGTTGGCGAATACGATGCGCGGACTGAAGGATCACGATTTGGAAGAGGCGGCATCGAGTCGCCTGCTGGTCTATGCCGCAACCTTGATGCTGGGGGGCTATGCACCGATTGCGGCGTGTCGCGCCGCGCTGGTGGAGCCGCTGACCGATGATCTGGAGACCATTGCTGCATTGATGGAGGTGGTTCATGCCACATTCGGCGAGTGAGGTGGTTCGCGATCCCCCCGGCTATACGCTAGCCGTATGGGCGGAGAGCCTCTATTTGATGAACTTAATGGTGGCTCCTTTTCTTGGGTTTTTGCTCCTGCTCTTGGTCTATTTTCGCCACTCCGACAGCGCTCCACCGCTGGCCCGCGCCCATCTCGACCAGACTCTCTTCGCCTCGCTCTGGGGCGGGGTGGCACTGGTCGGTGGGGTGACCCTGATTCTGCTGCTCGGCGGTCTTCAAGCCCCCTATACCTGGGTAGTCGTAGTCCTCTACTTTACCCTGTGCCATACCTCGCTTATTCTCTTGGGCATGATCGGCCTGGCGCGGGCCTTGGCGGGGCGCTGCCAGCGTTTTCCGCTGGTCGGTCGGCCACTCCCCGATGGCTGTGAGGTACTGGACGGATGAGCGCCCCCGGACGCTCCTTGCAGTGGCGTAGGCGCATCCTGCAAGCGGGCTTCTTTGCGCTCTTTATCCTCGCTCCACCGCTCGATCTGCTGCGCTTTGATCTCAATCTTGGCTATCTGATCTTTCTCGGACAGCCCTGGACGTTGGGCATTGATCCGTTTCGGCAGGGGGAGATTGAGGCGGCGCAGATGGCCCTTCAACTGCTGCTCTACGGTTTCCTGCCGCTGGCGCTGGTGGCCGGGGCGCTGCTCTACAGCGCCTGGCGCTGGGGTCGTCTCTACTGCGGCTGGCTCTGTCCCCACTTTAGCGTGGTGGAGATGGTGAATGGTGCGATGCTACGCGCTGGCGGCAAGCCGAGCCTGTGGGAGCCAAAGCCCTTGCCGTTGCGGCAACCCGATGGCCGAGTGCGTCATCCCCACTGGATCTGGTGGCCGATTACCTGGCTACTGGCGCTCTTCTTCGCGCTCTTGTGGGCGGTGGCACTGTTGACCTATCTGCTGCCCCCGGCGGAGATCTACGGCAATCTATGGCGCGGTGAGCTGAGCATGAACCAGTTTCGCTTTATTCTTGTTGCTACAGCAATTTTTCTGGTGGAGTTTCTCTTTGCTCGCCATCTCTTCTGCCGTTTCGGCTGCGCCGTCGGGCTGTTTCAGAGCCTCGCCTGGATGGCCAATGACCGCGCCATGGTAGTCGGTTTCGACACCTCCCGGGCGCGGGAGTGCAGTACCTGCAACAACGCCTGCGATAACGTCTGCCCGATGCGCCTCAAACCACGCACCATAAAGCGCAAGATGTTTACCTGCACCGAATGCGCCCAGTGCATTAGCGCCTGCACCACGGTACAACGCGAAGTCCCCGCTGGCAGCCTACTGCGCTGGGTGGATGGGGGGGGAGAAGGTACGAGATTCGAATCCCTCTGATTAAGGAGTCGCAACGATGGAAGAACAGGTTGGGCGGATCTGGCACCGCATGGTCAGCCGGGCCGCGACCACTCACTATCCGAATGCCGAGGTGACGCTGCGTGAGATGCAGCAGCTTTTAGGTGTGCTGTTTCGTGCCTTGGGGGGGGATGGCGGGCTGCGGGTGGAGGTGGCGGAGGCGACTCGGCACGGGGCGCGGCGGGGAGTGTGGCAGCGGATCGCCGGGAGTGGTGAGAAGGTGGAGCTGGCGTGGCGGGATGAGGAGGCGCTACACCTCCCGGCGGCGATTGCCTGCTTTGCCGAGCGGGAGTTAAATCGAGAACTCTACCTCTGGCTAGCGGCGTTGGCAGCGGCGGAGCGGCGGCGCAGCCGCCACCCCTGGCTGCTCAAGAATCAGGCGCTGGTGCAGATCACGCTCACCCACTATCCGGGGTTAATGGGACGTTACCAACGGCTGGTTACCGCCCATATCGCGCAGCGGGATAGCGGACTGAGAATGCTCTACCAAGATGAGTACGACCAGGAGGTGGCGGTGCGCCAGGCGCTGATTAACCCCGGTTCGGTGCCGGCACTGCCGGTTGCCCGGAGCGCTCCGCTGCCGGTGCCGCTCTGGCTCCACCCCTCTCCCCCCGGAATCACTCCACTGGAAGGGGGTGCTGGCGGTGGCGGGCAGCCCGGCGGCGGTGAGCTGGAGCAGCGCAATGTCGAAAAGCGCGGGCGCGGTGAGCGGCGCAAACCTCCCCAGGAGGGGCGTGGATTGATCACCATTCGCATGGAGAATATTCTCACTTGGGGGGAGTATATCGATGCAGATCGCAGTGTTGATGAGAATGATGATCTCGACCAAGCCGCTGATGCCGCCCGCGATGCGGATCGCTTTTCGGTGACTCGCGACGATAAACCCTCCAGCTCAAAGCTGCGTTTCGATCTCGACCTCCCCTCGGCAGATTGTGACGAGGAGATTCTGGAGCAGGGGCTGCTGCTCCCCGAGTGGGACTGGAAAGCGCAGCGGTTGATCCCTGATCATTGTCGAGTGATGACCATGGCTGCCACCGATGCCGCCCCTTGCCAACTCCCTCCCCATCTACGGCGCACCGCCCGCCAGCTACGCGCCCAGTTTCAACAACTGCTGCCGACTCGCAGTTGGATTCGGGGGTGTAGCGACGGCATTGAGATCGACATTGATGGCTATCTGCGCTACGCCGCCGCCCGCCATAGTGGTGCAGCGGTCACCGCCGAGGGCCTCTACCGCGACCTGCGCCCGGCTACCCGCGACCTCGCCTGTCTGTTACTTGCCGATCTCTCGCTTTCGACCGATACTTGGGTCGATAACCACCGCCGAGTTGTCGATGTGATTCGTGAGAGCCTCTACCTCTTCTCCGAAAGCCTTAGCACCACTGGCGACCGCTTCGCCCTCTACGGTTTCTCTTCACGCAAGCGCGACCCGATTCGGATGCATCGCATCAAATCTTTTACCCAGCCCTATAATGACCATGTGCGTGGGCGTATTGAGGTGATTAAACCGGGCTACTATACCCGCATGGGTGCAGCAATACGCTACGCCCAGATGGAGCTTGAGGCGCAACCGGCAGAGCGTCGCCTGCTGCTGATCCTTAGCGATGGTAAACCCAATGATCTTGATAAATATGAGGGACGCTATGGCATTGAAGATACCCGTCACGCTATTCTGCAGGCTCGCCGTAGTGGTATGAAGCCTTTTTGTGTCACCATTGATGAGCGGGGTAATGACTACCTTCCCTACATTTTCGGCAGTGGTGGGTATGTGGTGATTCGCAATCCTAGCGAGCTACCGCGCAAGCTCCCTTTGCTTTATGCTCGTATGACTAAGGAGTAACGGAGCCGATTGGTTATGAATCCACCTCTCTTGCGCCCACTGGCTAGTGCCTTGCGGCATATCCCTGAACCCGTTCATGAAGAGATCTTTTGCGCTCTGTGCAATCAGATGCTGCGCGGCCAGCCTCTCGGCGAGCAGCTCTTCGATCTGGAAGGTAAAATTATCGCTTTGGGTATCCTCGATAGTGGTAAGCAGTTGCACTTTCGGATTCACCAGCGACAACTGCAGCGCGCTCCCGGCGGTGGCCACTGGGATGCCCGCATCGCCGCCGAGCTGGAGGTGTGGTGGCGGTTGGCTATTCGCGCCGATGACCCCGATACGCTCTTTTTTCAACGCCGTCTGGTGCTGGAGGGGGAGACGGAAACGGCTCTCTATATTAAAAATATGCTAGATGCTCTTGAGTTTGACTGGCGTGCCCACCTCCATGCGGTACTGGGAGAACAGCGCAGCCGCCCGCTGATTACTCTGTTTTCGAGGTTTTTCGAGGTTCGAGGTTCGAGGTTCTAGGCTCTAGGTTCTAGGTTCTAGGTTCTAGGTTCTAGGTTCTAGGCTCTAGGTTCTAGGTTCTAGGTTCTAGGCTCTAGG
>SLIM01000233.1 GCA_007135625.1 Gammaproteobacteria bacterium | reverse complement strand
GGGTGGCACTGCAAAGAGACTGTTTTTCTCGGACCTGGATTCAGGCGGCCTTGAGGGGGCGAATCTTCCTGATTTCTTCAGCCGCTTCATTCCAGGCGACTGTCAGCTCGTAGCGATCCTGAAGGTTCATCCAGCTATCGGCGTCGGTACCGAAGTAGCGTGCCAGGCGAAGGGCTGTGTCGGCGGTGATGCCTCGACGGCCCCGGACGATTTCATTGATACGGGCGGCGGTCACGCCGATGGCCTTTGCCAGCGCATTGCTGGACAGGCCATAAGGCGCCATGAAGTCTTCCTTCAGGATCTCACCCGGATGCACTGGTTTCAGCTTGCTCATGACTGCTCCTCAACCGCCCCGGATCAATGGTAATCGACGATTTCCACGTCAAATGCGTGGCCGTTCTCAAAGCGAAAGCACAGGCGCCACTGCTTATTGATCCGGATGCTGAACTGCCCTGCCCTGCCCTGTCGCCTTGCCGTCTTGTCTTGCCCTACCCTTACCACCGCCAAGCAGAGCTTGGTAACCAGATGAACCAGATGCCTAGCCCCTAGCCCCTAGCCCCTAGAGCCTAGAGTCTAGAACCTAGAACCTAGAACCTAGAGCCTAGAACCTAGAGCCTAGAACCTAGAACCTAGAACCTAGAACCTAGAACCTAGAACCTCTAAATCTAACCCCTCAAAACTTCCCATAATACCCCTCTTTCAACGCATCAAAGAGATTAGCCGCGCTATGCTTTTCGCCGTCATACTCCACCTCTTCATTGCCCTTCACCTCGACCACGCTGCCATCCTCTAGGGTGAAGCGGTAAGTGGTGCTCTCCAGATCCTTCTCTTTCACCAGCACCCCTTGGAAAACTTCAGGATTGAAGCGAAAAGTGGTGCAGCCCTTCAGCCCCTGTTCGTAGGCGTAGAGGTAGATATCCTTAAACGCTTCATACGGGTAGTCGGTAGGTACATTCGCCGTCTTGGAGATCGAGGAGTCGATCCACTTCTGCGCAGCGGCTTGTACGTCAATATGCTGTTTGGGGTGAATATCTTCCGCAGAGATAAAGTAGTCGGGCAACTCGGTGGCCGGATCTTCGCTGTAGGGCATCGCCTTGGGGTTCACCAAGGCGCGATAGGCGAGTAGCTCATAGCTGAACACATCGACCTTCTCCTTGCTCTTCCTCCCCTCCTTGATGACGTTGCGGGCGTAGTGGTGGGCAAAGCTCGGCTCTATGCCGTTGCTGGCGTTGTTGGCCAGCGAGAGCGAGATGGTGCCGGTGGGGGCAATCGAGCTGTGGTGGGTGAAGCGGCAGCCATGCACCGCCAGTTCCGCCACCAAATCTGGATCGACCTCTGCAACCTGCTGCATGTAGCGGCTATAGCGCGCGTGAAGGAGTTTGCCGGGAATCTGATCCCCCTCTTTCCAGCCATCTACAGCCATTTCAGGGCGACGGGCAAGCAGCGCTGGGGTCACCCTGAATGTCTCCTCCATAATCGGCGCAGGCCCCTTCTCTTTAGCCAGCTCCAGGCCGGTACGCCACCCCTCCAGGGCGAGTTCGCGGGTTACCCGTTCGGTGAAGGCGAGGGATCCGGGGTCGCCGTACTTCATGCGCAGCATGGTTACAGTCGATCCCAGCCCCAAATAGCCCATGCCGTGGCGCCGCTTGCGGATTAGCTCCCCCTCCTGTTGCGGGAGCGGCAGGCCACTGATCTCCACCACGTTATCCAGCATTCGGGTGAAGAGGCGGATCACCTCTCGGTATTTATCCCAATCAAACCGCGCTTTTTCGCTAAAGGGGTCGGTAACAAACTTGGTGAGATTGATGGAGCCTAGTAGACAACTGCCATACGGAGGAAGAGGTTGCTCGCCGCACGGGTTTGTGGCCCGAATCTCCTCGCACCACCAGTTGTTGTTCATCTCATTGACCTTGTCAATGAGGATAAACCCCGGTTCGGCAAAGTCGTAGGTCGAGGTCATGATCATGTCCCAAAGCCTTCTGGCGCGAATGCTTTTGTAGACCTTGCAGGCGACCTGTCCGAGATCGTTGGTGACGTAGCCCTCATGGTGCGGCCAGTCGCGCCAGACAATCTGCTCGGAGGTGATGTCGATACGATCAATCTCCAGCTCTTTAGGGGTGACCGGGAAGGCGAGATCCCAGTGGTGGTCAAGTTTGACCGCTTCAATGAAGTCATGCGTAATCAGCAGCGAGAGGTTGAACTGCCGTAACCGCCCATTCTCCCGCTTGGCGCGAATAAAATCCATAACATCGGGGTGGCCAATATCAAAGGTCGCCATCTGCGCCCCGCGCCGCCCTCCGGCGGAGCTGATGGTGAAGCACATTTTGTCGTAGATATCCATGAAAGAGAGCGGCCCGGAGGTGTAGGAGCCGGCTCCAGCGACAAAGGCTCCCTTAGGCCGAAGGGTGGAGAACTCATACCCAATGCCTGCCCCGCTTTTTAACGTTAGCCCCGCTTCGTGGACTTTCTGCAAAATATCGTCCATGGAGTCGTGAACGATCCCTGAAACCGTGCAGTTGATCGTGGAGGTGGCCGGTTTATGCGCCTCGGCTCCGGCGTTAGAGGTGATGCGCCCTGCCGGAATCGCTCCTTGGCGTAAGGCCCACAGAAAACGCTCCCGCCAGACCTCCCGCTGCTCCGCCGGTTCGCGTTCGGCAAGTGCGCTGGCGACCCGCTGAAGGGTGGCATCCACGTCGCTGTCGAGTGGGGTACCATCCTTCCTCTTCAGTCGATACTTACTGTTCCAGATGTCGGCGGAGGCCTCCTGCAGGGGGATCTCCAGCTCTGGTTTGGGTACGGCCTTGAGGTGAGCAGTGCGCATATCGGTGGATCCTGTGTAGCTGTAGCAATAGTCCTTGGGCATCGCAGACCGGGTCGAAGGGAGGAGAGATAACCTACTGGCTGCGCTGACCGGGCGACGAATCGGGAGGGAAGAGTAGCGAAGAACCCCTCTCCATTCAACAACATATATACGCGGCAATAAGGAGCTTTGTTCTTAAAAATCAATCCATTATAATTTATAACAACAACTTAGGGTATTACTGAAACTTCTTATAACTTTTTTTCACAAACGCTTCTTCAAAAAATACTATTTTAATCAATAGATAAGTTTCTTCCTTGATCCATCAGCGCTAGCAAACAGAGTACGACGCAAACCGATGCGCAAGACCTTGTAGTGCGGTGCTTCAGGCTACCTGTCACCGCCCCAGAGCGACCCACGACCTCCTTCCGAAGTCGTGTCGTGCTGCCCAAAGCATCACTTTGGGTCGCACCTAGCCAACAACACAATTTCTCTCTCCCCCTGCTCTGCTGATATACTCCCCGTGATCTACTTCGGGAAGATGAGCAACAGAGAGCGAAGCGTGTTACCGGGTATAGATGGCCCCACCTCTGTGCTTCTCGTCCCTCCGCTGCTCTCTGCTCGCTCTGTTCTGACGGTGATCACCCCCTCGTCACGGGGCAATCGAATGGGCAACCGGGTGGAGGTAGCAGCGACCCACGGGTAGCAACCCTCTTAAAACTTGGAATGTAACGAAAATGGATAGACCGCTAATTGGCATTATTATGGGTTCGGTCTCCGACTGGGAGACCATGCGTCACGCCGCCGAGATTCTGGAGCGCCTGACGATTTCCCATGAGGTGGAGGTAGTGTCCGCCCACCGCACTCCCGACAAGCTGTTTCACTATGCCGAAACCGCAGAGCAGCGCGGGCTACGGGTGATTATCGCCGGAGCTGGGGGGGCCGCCCACCTTCCCGGCATGGTGGCTGCCAAAACCCTGCTTCCCGTGTTTGGGGTGCCGGTGCAGTCACGCGCACTGAACGGAATCGACTCGCTGCTCTCTATCGCCCAAATGCCTGCCGGGATTCCGGTCGGCACCCTCGCCATCGGCAACCCCGGAGCGACTAACGCCGCACTCCTGGCGGCAGCGGTACTCGGCGGCGATCACCCGGAGATTCGCGAGGCGCTACGCCGTTTTCGCCACGACCAGACTGCCGCCGTACTCGCACGGCCCGACCCACGCGAGGATCAGCAAGCATGATTCTAGGACTTCTCGGCGGCGGCCAACTGGCGCAGATGTTGGCTTTGGCGGGGCATCCGCTGGGGATTGACACCCTGTTTATCGATCCCGCAGCAGATGCTTGCGCCGCCCGTGTTGCGCACCATTTGCACGGTCGCTTTGATGATCCGGCGCTGTTGCAGCAACTGGCCGAACGCGCCGACGTGGTAAGCTATGAGTTTGAGAGTGTGCCAACCACTGGGATTGAGTGGCTGGCTAGCCAGATCCCGGTCTATCCCCCGCCCCAGGCGCTCGCTAGCGGACGCGACCGCCTTCACGAAAAGCAGCTTTTTGGTAAGCTGGGGATCCCCACTGCCGAGTATCGTGCGGTGAATGACCTAGAACAGCTTCTGGGTGCGGTGAGTGAACTCGGCCTGCCGGCGCTGCTCAAGAGCCGACGCGAAGGGTATGACGGCAAGGGGCAGTATCTGCTGCGTCCCGGTGCGTCGGCGGCGGAAGCCTGGCAGGCGGTCGGTGGGGTGGAGGCGATTCTCGAACGGCTCGTCCCTTTTCAGCGTGAACTCTCGATCATCGCAGTACGTAGCCGCGAGGGGGAGATCCGCTGCTACCCGCTTAGCGAAAACCAGCATCGCAACGGTATTCTACACCTCTCGATCCGCCGCCCTGACGATCCGCTACAGGGGCAGGCTGAGGTGCTGGTTAGTGGTCTGCTGCAACACCTCGACTACGTCGGCGTGATCGCTCTGGAGCTGTTTGCGCAGGAGGGGCGGCTACTCGCCAACGAGTTCGCACCAAGAGTCCACAACTCTGGCCACTGGACGATGGAGGGGGCGCTCTGTAGCCAGTTTGAGAACCATCTACGCGCTATTTTCGGGCTGCCACTAGGCGCTACCCAGGGTAGCGATGAGGTCGCCATGGTCAATTTTATCGGCCACCCCCCCGCTAGTGCGGATCTCCTCGCTATCCCTGGTCTGCACCTCCATCTTTATGGGAAAGAACCCCGTAGCGGGCGCAAGGTGGGCCACGCCACGGTGCGCGGTGATACCCTCACCACCCTGCAACAGCGCATTGATGCCGTTACCGCGCTGCTGGCGGAGGGCTAAAAACCTGCGCAAACTCTTGACTCAGCAAATTCGTGGCAATGGGTCATCTTCAAGCTCTTCGAGGATGCGCTCTCCGCCCAGTTCGGTGAGTAGGGTTACCAAGTCATCCTGGTCGTGCAGGTGGCCGATGAGAGCCGCTTCCCGACCGGCGGGGAGGGCTTGCCAGCGGGCGAGTGCGGCGGCGGCCTGGTCGGCGGCGACGACCGCGACGACGCGCCCTTCGCAGGCGAGGTAGAGGGGGTCGTAGCCGAGCATTTCGCAGACGCTGGTCACTGCGTCGTGAAGCGGGATGGCGGACTGCTGCAGCTCGATGCCAAGGCCGCTGTTACGGGTGATTTCGTGGGCGACGGTCGCGATTCCGCCCCGCGTGGGGTCGCGCATAAAGCGCAGCCCGGGGAGATCGAGCAGGGCCTGGGTGAGGGGCAGAACGGAGGCGGCATCGGAGTGCAGGTCGCCGCGCATCCCGAACTGCTCGCGGGCAAGCAGGACGGCGATGCCGTGGTTGCCGACGCTACCGCTAACCAGCACCGCATCGCCCGGGCGGATCTGGTCGAGTCCTAGGCGCAGCCCGGCGGGGCGGAGACCGACACCGGTGGTGGCGAGGTAGAGTCCGCCCCCTTCGCCACGGTTGAGGACTTTGGTATCCCCGGCGGCGATGGCAACACCCACCTCTTTGGCGGCGGCGGCGATGCTCTGGACAATCCGTTGCAGTTGGACGACCGCAAACCCCTCTTCGATAAAAGCGTTAAGAGTGAGATAGCAGGGGGTTGCGCCGCTAACGGCGAGGTCGTTACAGGTGCCGTGTACCGCCAGCATACCGATGTCGCCACCGGGAAATTCAAGCGGCTGGACGGTGAAGCCGTCGGTGGTGATCACCACCTCACCGGCAGGGAGGGGGATCGGCACCGCATCGGCATTCACATCCAAGGCCGGGTTGTGCAGGGCTGCGGCGAAGATCTGCTCGATCAGTTCGCGCATCTGTCGTCCCCCATTGCCGTGGGCAAGGGTGATGTATGGCGCCTGCATGGTGCCGCTCCGAGTGGCCTCGCTCACCCCTCCTTGGCACCAGCGATCTTTTGGTGAACCTCATTCATGTCGAGTTCACTGGCCTTTTGGATGAGGGCACGCAGTCCCGATTCGGGGAGGGCACCGGCTTCGCTGTAGATGATCACTTTTTCACGGAAGATCATGAGGGTCGGGATCGAGCGGATCTGAAAGTGCGCAGCGATGCCCTGCTGCTCTTCGGTATTCACCTTGGCGAAGATGATCTCGGGGAACGCCTCGGAGACCGTTTCGTAGGTGGGGGCGAAGGAGCGGCAGGGGGCGCACCAGGGCGCCCAGAAATCTATGATCACAAATGGGTTGTTGGTTACCGTCTCTTCAAAGCTCTGCTGGTCTAGTTCGATGACAGCCATGTAATCTCCTACTTGTCTAGCAAGGTGGTAGTGGGTGGGCGGGTGGATGCTGGGAAAGGGTTAGGTGATCACTGCCGGCCCAAAGCGTCGCTTCAGCCACGCCTCAAAATCATCACCCACTTCTGGATGTTTTAGGGCGTAGTCGATGGTGGCCTGCAGATAACCGAGCTTGCTGCCACAGTCGTAGCGCTTGCCCTTGAAGGCGTAGGCGAGTACCGCCTCTTGGCGCAGTAGCCGGGAGATGCCGTCGGTGAGCTGAATCTCGCCGCCGGCCCCTTTGCCGGTCTGGGCGAGATGGCGGAAGATGCCGGCGTTGAGGATGTAGCGCCCGACGACGGCGCGATTGGAGGGGGCATCGGCGGGGGCGGGCTTTTCGACCATGCCACGCACCCGAACTACCGGGCCGTCCCCTTCGGGATCGACGATGCCGTAGCTGGAGGTCTCCTGCGGGGGGACGATCTCGGTGGCGAGGACGCTGGCACCGGTGTCATTGTGGACTTTGACCATTTGGGCGAGACAGCCGCGCTGGCCGTCGTCAATGAGGTCGTCGGCGAGAACTACGGCGAAGGGTTCGTCCCCCACCACCGGCTCGGCACAGAGTACCGCGTGGCCGAGTCCAAGGGGCATATTCTGGCGGATGTAGACGCAGGAGACGTGGGAGGGGAGAATTCCCTGCACAATCTCCAGCAGTCGATCCTTGTGGCGCGACTCCAGTTCGCTCTCCAGTTCGTAGGCGGTGTCGAAGTGGTTGGCGATGGAGGTTTTATTGCGCCCGGTGACGAAGATCATCACCTCAATGCCGGCGCTGATCGCCTCTTCAACGGCGTACTGAATCAGCGGTTTATCGACAATCGGCAACATCTCTTTGGGGCTGGCCTTGGTGGCAGGCAGGAAGCGGGTGCCGAGTCCGGCGACGGGAAATACCGCTTTTCGAACAGTTTTAGACATTGCGTTTCTCCTCACGGTCAAACTTCTTCGGAGGGCACTTGGCCGAGGCGACCGTAAATCTCCATGCAGCGGTGGAGTTTGGCGGCTAGCGTCTCTTCGACCATCGACCAGTCGAAGCGCCAGTGCCAGTTGCCGCTGGCGGTTCCAGGCAGGTTCATGCGGTGGCTCCCGTCAAGGGCGAGCAGATCCTGCATCGGAATCATCGCCAGACGCGCCCGCGAGGCGAGCGCTTGGCGAATCAGTGGCCAGGGCATCGGTTCCTGCGGGTAGCCAAGGTACTCTTCGACCTGCTGACGGCGCTTCGGTTCGAGGCTGGTGTACCAACCGAGGGTGGTGTCGTTGTCGTGGGTGCCGGTATAGACCACGGTGTTCAGCTCATGTCTGTAAGGAAGATAGGGATTGGTGGCTTCGCCAGAGAAGGCGAATTGCAGGATCTTCATCCCCGGCAGCCCATATTTCAGGCGCATGGCGCTGACTTCGGCGGTGATAATCCCGAGGTCTTCGGCCACTAGCGGGAGCGGGTCGTAGTGCTGGTGCAGACGCGCAAACAGCTCATCGCCCAAGGCGTTGACCCACTGGCCGTTCATGGCAGTGTCGTCGCTAGCAGAAATCTCCCAGTAGGCCTCAAAGCCGCGAAAGTGGTCGATGCGGATGATGTCAAACAGAATGAGTTGGGTCTTAAGGCGCTCGATCCAGAAGGCGAAGCCGCTCTCGGCCATCTGTTCCCAGCGGTAAAGCGGGTTGCCCCAGCGCTGGCCCGTGGCGGAGAAGTAGTCGGGAGGAACTCCGGCGACGACCGTCGGCTGCCCCTGTGCGTCAAGGAAGAAGAGTTCGGGATTGGCCCACACCTCGGCGCTATCGTGGGCGACGAAGATCGGCATGTCACCAAACAGTTTGACCCCGCGCTCGTTGGCATAACGCTTCAGCTCGTCCCACTGGGTGAAGAAGAGCCACTGCTGAAACGCAATGAACTCGGTACTCTCCCGCAGCCGGGCGCGGGCCTCGGCGAGTGCTATCGGTTCGCGCTCACGCAGCGGTTGTGGCCACTCCCACCAGCCCCGACCGGTGAGGTCTTGGTGCAGCGCTTCGAACAGGGTGTAGTCGTCAAGCCAGGATTTATGGTGGGCAACAAATTGCTGAAAACTCTCCTGCTCCGCTGCGCTGGCGTGGCTGCGAAACGCCTCATGGGCGTTGAGCAACCAGTGGTATTTGACCTCTTTGGAGCAGTTATGACCGCGCAACACCTGTTTGGGCAACCAACCCTTCTGCACCAACGGTGCCAAGCTGATAAAGCAGGGGTTGCCCGCGTGGACGGAGCTGCTCTGGTAGGGGGAGTCCCCCCCCTGTGGCGGATTGATCGGTAGCGTCTGCCAGAGCGCAAATCCGCAGTTAGCGAGGAAATCAACAAAGTTGCGGGCCTCACCCCCAAGGTCGCCGCTGGTAAAACAGCCCGGTAGGGAGGAGATGTGGAGCAGTACCCCGGCCTCACGTCGCCGCAGGGTGGAGCGATAGCGTCTGTTTTGGTCCATCGCATCAACTCTTGCGCATCACGCCGCCTTTGGCCGGGTCGCCCTTGCCCTCGGCAAAAACTTTGCCGAGATAGGCGGGCGGCTTCACCTCCAGCAGTTGATAGAGGCAGGTGAGCTGGGCGCGAAAGAGCTGTTCAAAGTCGGCCACTGCTGCTGCCGGGTTGTAGTCACCAAACCACCAAAACCAGTCGGAACCTTCGCAGTGGGCCAGTTGCAGCTCGGCCTCGGTGAGGCGTTTGGGGTCGAGGCGGTGCTGGCGTACCACCCGGTCGTAGTGGTGCTTGGCCTCAATGAGCATCTCCCAGGCGCGGTTCTTGTCGCGATCTCCGATCCACGTGGAGAAGGTGCCGTAGACCCAGCTCCCGCCGACCAGTTGGGGCAGCGTGGCGACCTGATCAAGGCTCTTCTGCATGGCCGCCTCAAAGGTGGTCAGGTCCAGTTGCGGATGGGTGGAGAGGCGCTGGTAGAGGGCTTGCAAGAAGTACCAGCCATTTTTAGGGTAGTGTTCCCAGGCGTTCTCGCCATCCAAGATGATGGAGACTACGCAGTTATCGTCACAGTCGGTGGCGCAGGCGATGGTCTCCAGGTGCTGCACCAAATTGCCGACGGCATCATCGCCGTGCCAGTCGGAGTAGGTAAAGCCGATCAGGTCGGAGAGGCCATCGTCGCGAAAAAAGCTGTTGAGCTTCCCCCCCTCCAGACGGTAGGGGCGGTGGCTCCAGTGGGGGGGGAACGCGGCCCCGGCGAGGGAGGCGTGCAGGCTGTTACTGAGTACTGCCTGACCGGAGGCGGCCCAGGTAAATCCCTCGGCTTCCAGGAGCCGTAGGGTGGCATCGCTAATCGCCCCTTCCGAGGGCCAGCAGCCGCTGGGGCGGAAGCCGAAGTGCTGCTCAAAGACCTCTAACCCCTTGCGCAGGTGCCAGCGGGAGCGCTCCTCGCCACCGGGGTAGCCGCTCTCTTTGGGCAGTGCAACCTTTGGCATCGCTTCGCGTGCCGAGCCAAGATCGAGCAGCAGCGGAATAATCGGGTGGGCGTAGGGGGAAACCGAGAGTTCGACCTTGCCCGCCTGGGCAAGCGCCCGGTAGCGGGGGATGATCCCCTTGAGCGTGGTGTAGATGATCTCCAGCAGGGCGTGGCGGTCACTCGCGTCAAACCCCCCTCCTTTCTCCTCCAGTTTGCCGATACGCGGCTCCTTTTCGCGTACCTCCTCCCCCATCCAGGCGAGGTGGTACCAGACCAGTAGATCGACCAGCAGACGGTCGCTGAAGTAGGGTTGCAGCAGCGGCTCGGCCAGGAGTTGCCGGGCCAGTTCGGCCAGCCGCTGGTAGGGGGAGAAGCGACCGATCAGGTTACGTTCATTGGCCTTGAGAACCGCTTGCAGTACCTGCTTGCGGGAGGTTCCTTCCAGCGGTAGCCCCGGCCCGGCGAGGGCCGCGAGCAGCGGATCGCGAATGCGGGTGCCGTGTTCGATCCAGTTGCCGATCTGGGTGACATAGTCGTCGAGCTGCTCCAGCAGTACCGGGGCGAAGTTGACCACCGCCCGCGCCTTGGGGATCGACTCCAAGTGGTAGGCCATATCAACATAATCTTTGGTACCATGCAGATAGACCCACGGCAGCTTGTAGTCTGCCCCTTCTGGCCCCCGGTAGTCGGGCTGGTGCATGTGCCAGCAGAGTACAACTTTGAGCTTCTTAACGGACATGGTTGAGTGCCTGACCTAGATTCCCTGGAGTAACCAATACGATTCCGTTGGCGGAGATCTCGAAACGCTTGGCATCTTCGGCCAGATCTTCACCGATTATTGTCCCTTCAGGGATGTTGGAGCCTTCATCAATCACCGCCCGCCGAATCCGGCAGTTACGCCCAATACGCACATTCGGCAGAATCACCGAGTCGTTAATCGTGGAGTAGGAGTTGACCCGCACGTTAGAGAAGAGCAGCGAGTGGCGCACCGTGGAACCGGAGATGATGCAGCCGCCAGAGACCATGGAGTCGACCGCCATGCCGCGCCGACCGTCGTCGTCAAAGATGAACTTGGCAGGGGGCAACTGCTCTTGGTACGTCCAGATTGGCCACTTCTTGTCGTACAGGTTAAGCTGCGGAGTGACCCCAATGAGTTCCAGGTTGGCTTCCCAAAAGGCATCAATGGTGCCGACATCACGCCAGTAGGCCTGGGCGTTGGTGTCGGGATCGCGAAAGGGGTAGGCCATTACCCGATACTTTTTGATAACACTGGGGATGATGTCGTGGCCGAAATCATGGGTGGAGTTACGCGTATCGGCATCTTTAATCAGTTGCTCGAACAGAAAGTCCTTATTGAAAACGTAGATCCCCATCGAGGCCAGCGCAGTCTGGTCGTTGTTCGGCAGCGCCTTGGGGTGATCCGGCTTCTCCTGGAACTCAACAACCCGCCCATCCTCGTTGATCGCCATGACCCCAAAGGCACGCGCCTTGTCGAGTTCGACCTCAATACAGCCGACGGTCAGGTCGGCTTGGCTGGCGGCGTGGTGGGCGATCATCGCCCCATAGTCCATACGATAGATATGGTCTCCGGCGAGAATCAGTATATAGTCGGGGTTATGGTTACGGAAGATGTCGAGGTTCTGGTAGACCGCATCGGCGGTACCCTCATACCAGTTGTTTTGAATTCGCTGCTGGGCCGGGAGTAGCTCGACAAATTCGTTAAACTCGCCACGCAAAAAGCCCCAACCCTTCTGTACGTGCAGAATCAGGGAGTGGGATTTGTACTGGGTCAGTACCCCGATGCGGCGAATACCGGAGTTGATGCAGTTGGAGAGCGGAAAATCAACGATGCGAAATTTTCCGCCAAAGGGGACGGCAGGTTTGGCTCGCCAGTGCGTGAGTCCCTTGAGTCGGGAGCCTCGCCCCCCCGCCAGGATCAGGGCGAGAGTATTTTGCGTTAGCGCACTGACAAATCGTTGATTAGATACATCTTTCATAAAAACCCCTTTCGCAATATTTTTCACCCAACAGGCATACTGCCCAAGCTATCCTCGCAATCGTACCACATCCGCGCCGTTTGCGCCGTGCGGGGAGCTATTCGGAGAGGGGTGATCCTACTACATCAGCTCAGGATTTCACAAGCTAAACCGGGTGAAAGTGTGACGAACTTCGCAGAAGCGCTCTCCGAAATGTTGCGCTCCCCGCTCTGCCCCCTACAGCACCACCCGCACCCGCGCCCCGCCCCAGCGGCTCTCGCTAATCTGGATCGAACCATGGTACAGGTAAACGATCTCCGCGACCACCCCCAGCCCGATCCCCTCTCCCGGTCGCTGCTGATCCCCCCGCTCGCCACGCCGTAGCAGGCGCTGCCGATCTAGCGGGGCGATCCCCGCCCCATCGTCCTCAATCTCTAGCCAGAAGGCCCCCTCCCCCCCGCTTCCAGCCTCCACGCGCACCTGTGAGTGGCCATACTTGAAGGCGTTATCGAGCAGATTCCCCAGCAGCTCAAAGAGATCATCCTCCTCCATCGCCACCAGCAGCCCCTCGGGAGTCGCCAGTGTAGCGCTTATCCCACTCTCATGATACACCTTCTCCAGCGTGGCAACCAGCCGTTGCAGCGGCAGCAGCAGCGGGGTGTGGCGCAGGAGTGGCTGCCGTCCGCCGGAGTGGGCACGCCGCAAGTGGTAGCGCACCATCCCATCCATGCGCTCGACCTGCTCCGCCACGGTCACCGCCAACGGCGGCGCAGTCGCTCCCTGCTCGGCGGCGTTGCGCAGTAGTGCTAACGGGGTTTTGAGGCTATGGGCGAGATCTCCGAGGCTATTGCGGTAGCGTTCGCGCTCGCGTTCGACATAGTCGATCAGGTGGTTTAGATTCCGCACCAAGGGGAGGAGTTCGCTCGGATACTCCCCCGCCAGCGAGCGCTGCCCGCCCGCCTCCATCTGCGCCACCTCAGCGGCAATCTCGCGCAGCGGACGCAACCCCCAACGCACCGTGAGCCACTGCACCAACAGCAGCATCAGTGCAGTCACTCCCAGCCCGCCAAACAGGGTCACTCGAAAAGCGTGAATCACCGCCGTTGTACTGCTCTCCTCCTCCGCCACCACCAAGTGGTAGCGCAGCGCCGTGCCTTGGTGATCCTCCCACAAGAGGGTATAGCGCAACCCCCACAGCCGCTCTCCCCCCTGTTCCAGCGGGAAGAGCTGAAACTGGTTGAGCGGGGCCGGGTGCAGCTCCGGAAAGGGGCGGCCCAGTTGCGAGGGAGAGCGCCAGCGGTAGCCATCTTCGCCCCACACCATGGCGTAGAGACCGGAGTCGGGGTTGCTCAGACGCGGCTCCGGAAGCTGCGCCGGCAGCCGCATCCGCCCCTGCGGATCGACCACCGCAGCCGCTAGCAGGGCGTAGATCCGCCCCTCCAGACGCTCTTGCAGCGCCACCTCGGTGCTATGGCGAAAGGCGCGATCAAGCGCCACTCCGCTAGCCCACAGAAACAGCAGCGCGACCGCCCCGCTCGCCACCACCATGCGCCGCCCCAGGGAGCGCGGCATCACCCCTCGGGATCCAGCGCCCGCAGGCGGTAGCCGCGTCCGCGTAGGGTCTCAATCGGTCGCCACCCCCCGTGCGGGTCGAGTTTACGCCGCAACCGTCCGATAAAGACCTCAATGACATTGCTGTCGCGGTCGAAATCCTGATCGTAGATATGCTCCGTCAGTTCGCTTTTGGAGATCACCTCTCCCGGTCGCGAAAGCAGATACTCCAGCACCCGGTACTCATACGCCGTCAGTGAGAGCGCCTCCCCCGCCAGCGTCACCTCCTGAGTAGCGCTGTTGAGCGCCAGCGCACCATGACGCAGCAGCGGCGTTGCCCGCCCCGCCACCCGCCGCAACAGGGCATTCAACCGCGCCGCCAGCTCCTCCAGATGGAACGGCTTCACCAGATAGTCATCGGCCCCCGCCTCCAGCCCCTCCACCTTATCCCGCCACCCCTCGCGGGCAGTAAGAATCAGAATCGGAAAGAGCCGCTGCTCGGCACGCAGCGCACGAATGAGCGCAATCCCCGAGAGTCCCGGCAGGCCGAGGTCGATCACGGCAATATCAAAGGGATACTCACGCCCCCAAAACAGCCCCTCGCGCCCGTCACCGGTCGCATCCACGGCATAACCGCGCTGCTCCAACTGCCGCAGCAGACCCTCCCGCAGCGCGGTCTCATCCTCCACCAAAAGCAACCTCATCGCCTTCCTTTACTCCCGATCACGCGGCAACCGCTCCCCGCTGGCCGCATCCACCTGGTAGTGGCGCACCCGCCCCTCGGGGGTCAATAGTCGAATACGGTAGATCGTTCTGCCGTGCTGCTGCTGCTCCTCGGCAGCCAACACCCGCCCCTCGGAGCGCATCTGCTCGACCACCCGATCCAGCCCCTCCGATGCCCCCCGCTCGCCACCGCGCCAGCTCTCCGCCGACGCAGCGCCAGCCCACAACAGCGGCACCAGTAACAGCCCCCATTTAGCGATCATAAAGCCCCCCGGTTACTCTTCTCATTACCAGCGACCATACCCCCGCTGCACCGGTTCCACCACCACCTGCACAGGAATGCGATCCCCTGGATCGTGACGGGTATGGGTGTGGTACACCCGCCCCTGATAACGATAGGTGACATCGTAGCCGACCAGCTCGCGCCGCCTCTCGATCCGATAAACGGTCTCGCAGTGGCGCACCGGCACCCGCTGGCTAGGCCGAGCGGCGCTACGGCTACGCTCTGCGTCATGGACCAGCGCCCCGCCGAGCAGCGCCCCGGCCACCGTTGCCGCCGTATTCCCGCTCCCCTTGCCAAACTGGTTACCGACTACCCCGCCAACAATCGTCCCGGCGATCACATGCGCATCGGAGTAGCCGCGCTGCGGCGAACGGCGCTCGACATAGCGCTCCCGACACACCTCTTCCGGGCGACGCACCTCCTGCGTGCGATAGACCGGCTCCGCCTCAATCACCCGACCATAATCGCGGTGACCGTCCCGATCTCGATCTCGATGGCCCCCGGCCAACGCATCACCCGCCGCCAGTGCCGTTACCACCGCGACCCAAATCCAACGCTTCGCAAAAAATCTCTTCATGGCATACGCTCCGTTTCTGTGGTTCATCATCTTCTCGTTTCGCGGGGATCTGCTCCCCCCTTGATGATCAGCATAGGCCACCGACCCTGAACCGAGACTGAACCGCCCAAACCGCATGCCTCCCTTGAACTTGCTCTCCGCCAGCGTCATCTGGGAATCTTCCATTGTAGCCCAAAATCACCTGCGGAGCGCATCATGCCCTACTTTGTTTACAAGATTCATCCCGAAAACCGCTTGGAATACCTGGAGAGCTTTAGCGACTACCGCCCGGCCAAGCAGAAGATTCGCGAAGAGCGGAAGGCGCTGCCGGCAGATAGCCCGCTTGTTATACGCATGATGCACGCCAAAAACCAGAGTGAGGCGGAGCGTCTGCTCACCGCACCACGCGATAACCGCATCATTGGTGATGACTAGTCGGAAACCGACTTTCCACACCTCGCCCTTATAACCCACTGACCTGAGTAAATTATTAGGCTTTTCTATAATTGCACCAAAAGGAAGTGAATCTTTTGAATCAGTGTGTTGCACGGGGGTGCGGAATGTCGGCTGAAAATTGGCGCAAGATTGATTTGACCCACTTCATTCATTTTGGTAATAATGTCTCGCTTACCGGCACACGACCCTTCATCAACACGACTATCAAAGCACACATCAGGAGCGGGAGTCACCATGAATAGATGGTTAACAACAGTATCGATCTCACTAGTACTTGCGGCAAGTGGCAGCACGGCCTGGGCAGTTGGCGATGCCGAAGCTGGCAAAACCAAGTCTGCCACCTGCATGGCCTGCCACGGCGCTGACGGCAACAGCCCGAACCCAATCTGGCCCAGTCTGGCGGGTCAACACGCTGGCTATCTGAAAAAACAGATGCTGGATTATCAAAGCGGCGAACAGCGCAGCAACGCCCTGATGGCCCCAATGATTGCAGCACTTAGCGAGGAGGATATGGATGACCTCGCCGCATTTTATACTAGCCAGAAGAAAAAAGAGGCCACTGCCGACCCCGAGCTGGTCGCCCTCGGCGAGCGGATCTACCGTGCAGGAATCCCAGAAAAAGAGATCTCCGCCTGCATCGCCTGCCACGGTCCTAGCGGCATGGGCAACCCCCTTGCCAACTTCCCCCGCCTCTCCGGCCAGCACGCCGCTTACTCCGCACTCACCATCAAGGAGTTTCGTGATGGAGTCCGCAGAAACGACCTGGGCGGCATGATGCAAGATGCCGTCGCCCGCATGACCAACGAGGAGATTGAGGCGGTCGCCGCCTACTCGCAAGGGCTGCGCTAACCGGTAGGATGACATGACTGTTAGGACGGCCTTCAGGCCGTCCGATAGAGCCGCGAAGCCGCGACGGTCTCTCTCTCTTCTGCCCTCTACTGTGCTATAGTTCGCCCTTTATCAGCGACAATAAGGGTGCCTCGCGATGGACTTCCTCCCAATCTTTCTCGACCTGCGTAACCAACCCGTTCTGGTCGTCGGCGGCGGCGATGTCGCCACCCGCAAAGTTCACCTGCTGCTCTCCGCCCACGCCCGTCCGCGAGTCGTTGCGCCGAGCGCCAGCCCGACCCTCCAGCAGCTCGCCGAGAGCAACGCCATTACCCTCCACCTGCGCCCCTACCAAGCGGACGATCTGCACGACTGCCAGTTGGTGATCGCCGCCACCGATCGGCCCGAGGTTAACCGCAGCGTCGCCAGCGCCGCCAAGGCGCTACGCATTCCGGTCAACGTGGTTGATGCCCCGGAGCAGGGCAGCTTCATCACCCCCTCGATCATCGACCGCTCCCCGGTCATTGCCGCCGTCTCCACCGGCGGTGCCGCACCGGTTCTCGCCCGCCTAATCCGCACCCGGCTAGAAGCCCTGATCCCCGCTGGCTATGGCCGTCTCGGCCAGTTTGCCCAACGCTACCGCGAACGGGTGAAGGAACACGTTAGCGACGTGCAGGGACGGCGACGCTTCTGGGAGCGGGTACTCACCGGCAGCATCGCCGAGCGGCTCTTTTGCGGCGACCTTAACGCCGCCGATGCCGCCATGGAGCAGGCGCTCGCTAGCGCCCAAAAGAACAATGCTCCGCCGATGGGCGAGGTCTACCTCGTCGGGGCCGGGCCGGGAGATCCCGATCTGGTCACGTTTCGCGCCCTGCGCCTGATGCAGCAGGCCGATGTGGTGGTCTACGACCGCCTGGTTTCGCAACCGATTCTGGAGCTGACCCGCCGCGATGCCGACCGCGTCTACGTCGGCAAAGAGCGCAGCCGCCACGCCATGCGCCAGGAGGAGATTAACCGCCTGCTTGCCGATCTGGCCAAACAGGGGAAACGGGTACTTCGCCTCAAAGGGGGCGACCCCTTCATCTTCGGACGCGGCGGCGAAGAGATCGACACCCTCTTTGCCGAAGGGATTCCCTTTCAGGTGATCCCCGCTGTCACCGCCGCCTCCGGCTGCGCCGCCTACAGCGGCATCCCCCTCACCCACCGCGACTACGCCCAGTCGGTCACCTTCGTCACCGGCCACCTGAAAGATGGCAGCATGAACCTCAACTGGCCGCAGCTCGCCCAACCCAACCAGACGGTTGTTTTCTACATGGGGCTGCTCGGACTACCGATTCTTCGTGACCAACTGATTGCCCACGGAGTCTCTCCCGAGATGCCGATTGCTTTGGTGCAGCAGGGAACCACCGAAAATCAGCGGGTCTTCACCGCCACCCTCGCTACCATTCAGCCCATCGTTGAACGGGAGCAGCCGAAACCACCGACGCTGATTATCGTCGGCGAAGTCGTCCGCCTGCGCGAACGGCTCAACTGGTTTCAAGCGACTCCCGGCCATAGTGATCGGCTCTGGGCGCAGCGCGAGGTAGCGGAGTGAGTGAGGTGCGGCGTAGAGCTGCCCACGCTGTTCGGAGTCCAGCTCGCGGGCGGCCTGATCGAGTCGTTGCAAAAAACTCTGCTACAATCCCCGCTGAAACAAACAACCCTCCATGAGAAACCATGAACCGACCGCTCCACGCAGTTCTCCTTGTCGCCCTTTTCGCTGCCGCCAGCGCCGCCTAAGCGGATAGTGGACGGCGGTATCTGGGGAAGAGTACCGTGAAACAGCGAATCCTGGAGGTTTAGGCTTCAGCCGGTCTGTTAGGGAATCGCCCCGGCTAACGTCTCAACCTCCGGCTATTTTCTGGTTGCGTGGCTCCGCCTCGCAACCTTTTCCCGGTTCTGCCGTGCCGGTTGCTCGCCCGGCAGCGCCCCGTGACCAGATGATGCAAAGGGGATAGAGATGAATCTAAAGGTAGTGCTTGAACCAAGTGAAGACGGCGGATACACCGCCCATTGCCCCAGCTTGCCCGGCTGCATTAGCGAGGGTGAAACCCAAGAAGAGGCATTGGTCAATATCCGCGAGGCTATCGAATTGTATCTGGAGCCGGTGGAAGACGAACTGGTTTTTTCTCAGGTTAGCGAGGTATTCGAGGTCGCTGTGTGAGCAAGGTGCCACAACTGGATTATTTCAAGGCGGTGAATGCCTTGAAGCGTGATGGTTGGGTAGTCGTGCGCCAGCGAGGGAGTCACATCCGTTTGCAAAAGAATTTGCCTGCTGAAGTATTGAAACTGACGATTCCCACGCACTCGCCGATAAAACGATCTACTTTGGCGCATATTCTCAAACAAGCCCGGCTGTCGGTAGAGGATATACAGCGACTGTTATGATCGGTAGTTGCATGATTGGTGTACCCCTGCCGCATCAGGTACACCACCATCCGGCGCGTTCCGTAGAAGGGGTGCCGGTATACTCTTCGTCGATCAACCGGCAAAGCAGCACGTCAAACTCATCGCCTTCCGGCTCTTGTCCCTTCGTGTACACCGGTTCCTCTTCTCCAGAGTGCAGCGTAAACTGTTGTCCAGTATCTGGGGTCTACTCTACATCGGCCTGCGCTACACCCCTCTCCCGGGCTTACACCCCCTCCTCTTCAGCGGCAACCGCCTCCAGCGCCTTCGGCGGCGGGCCGCTGTAGCCGATCACCAATCCCGAGAGCGGCGGCAGGGTGAGGGAGAGGGAGCAGGGGCGATCCATCCACGGTTTGTTTTCGGCCAGCAGCGGATCGGGTCCGTTGCCGAGGTTGCTGCCGCCGTAGAACTCGGAGTCGGAGTTGAGCAGTTCGCGGTAGTAACCGGCCTGGGGTACGCCGATGCGGTAGTCGTGGCGCGGTAGCGGGGTGAGGTTGAGAATCACCACTACCTGCTCATCCCCCTCGCCTTTGCGCAGAAAACTAAGGATCGACTGCGGGGCATCGTGGCAGTCGATCCACTCAAACCCTTTCCAGTCGAATTCGTAGCGATGGAGCGCCGGGTGGCTGC
>SLIM01000176.1 GCA_007135625.1 Gammaproteobacteria bacterium | reverse complement strand
TAGGCTCTAGGTTCTAGGTTCTAGGCTCTAGGTTCTAGGCTCTAGGTGCTAGGCTCTAGGTGCTAGGCTCTAGGTGCTAGGTTCTAGGTGCTAGGTTCTAGGTGCTAGGAAAAAAGCCTGGTGCCGAGACTCCGCCTCGGCACCCTATTGCGGATCTTTCCCAATATTTCAGAACAGGAATGCAGCCGGGGATGCTTTAGCGTCCCATGCGCCGCTAATACGCACCCTGCACCTCGAACCCCGCACCTCGAACCTCGAATCTCGAACCTCGCGTCTCGAACCTCGAATCTCGAACCCCGCACCTCGAACCTCGAATCTCGCGTCTCGAACCTCGAACCTCGAACCTCGAACCTCGAACCTCGAACCTCTCAACAATACACCGGAAACCTCTGGCAGAGGGTGGCGATCTCGCTGCGTACCCGTTCGATCACCGCGCTATCGCCTCGGCTATCGATTACATCGCACATTAACGCGGCGAGTTGCGTCGCCTCTTCGCTGCCAAAGCCTCGGGTGGTGATTGCCGGGGTGCCGATGCGGATACCGCTGGTCACAAACGGCGATTGTGGGTCGTTAGGAACCGCATTTTTATTAACGGTGATATGCGCCTCCCCGAGCCAACCGTCGATCTCCTTGCCGGTGAGGCCCGCCCGAATAAAGCTCACCAAGAAAAGATGATTATCCGTACCGCCGGAGACCACCTCATAACCACGTTCGATAAAGATTTTGGCCATAATTCGCGCATTTTCCACCACCTGCCCTTGATAGTCGGCAAACTCCGGCTCCATCGCCTCTTTGAAGGCGACCGCTTTGGCGGCGATAACGTGCATCAGCGGCCCCCCCTGGGTACCGGGAAAGACCAGCGAGTTGAGCTTCTTCTCAATCTCCGGGTTGGCGCGTGCCAGGATCAACCCGCCACGTGGTCCGCGCAGCGTTTTGTGGGTAGTGGTGGTCGTCACATCGGCAATCTGCACCGGACTGGGGTAGTGGCCGGTGGCGACCAGTCCGGCGACGTGGGCCATATCCACAAAGAGATAAGCCCCCACTGCATCGGCGATCTCACGAAAGCGCTGCCAGTCAACCACCCGCGAGTAGGCAGAGAAACCGGCGATAATCATCTTGGGGCGATGCTCCCGCGCCAATCGCTCCACCTCAACGTAGTCGATCTCACCGCTCTCTGGGTCGAGACCATACTGTACCGCGTGGTAGAGCTTCCCCGAAAAATTGGGCTTGGCCCCGTGGGTGAGGTGGCCGCCGTGGGCCAGGCTCATCCCCAAAATGGTATCGCCCGGCTCACACAGTGCCATGTAGACCGCTGCGTTGGCCTGCGAACCGGAGTGCGGCTGCACGTTGGCATAGTCCGCCCCAAACAGCGCCTTGGCGCGGTCGATGGCGAGCTGCTCGGCCACATCGACATGCTCACAACCGCCGTAGTAGCGCCGTCCGGGGTAGCCCTCGGCATACTTATTGGTCAGCACCGAACCTTGCGCCGCCATGACCCGTGGGCTGGTATAGTTTTCCGACGCAATCAGTTCGACATGCGCCTCTTGGCGCTGCTCCTCCGCCGTAATCGCTGCCCACAGCTCGCCATCATACCCTTCAATACGCATCTCTTTAGTGAACATCGCTAGCCCTCTATCGCCTCAGCAAAGCGCTAGATTCTACCAAACCGCGCTGCTCTCGGTTACCCTTTCTTTACCGATTCGGCGACAGATCGCCCCCACCTCGCAAAAAACCGCTCCACCGCGCAGCTCTTGGCTACCCTTTCTTTACCGATTCGGCGACAGATCGCCCCTGCCTCGCAAAAAACCGTTCCTCCAGACCTTGACGCACAGCCGCGTAACCGGGATAATCTCCTCTCTAGTCATCTCTCCCCCTGCGGGAGGGTCCGACAAACCTGTTTATGGTGGCCCTTTCCGGTCCCCTCGCAACAGAAAGCCGTGAACCCGGTCAGGCCTGGAAGGGAGCAGCCGCAGCGGTGGACTCGTGTGCCGGGGTGTGGCTGGTTAGGGCCGCCACCCAAATGCTCAACATCGCCGCCCCAGCCTTGCACCGCGAGGCGGCACCCCGCCCGCTGCAAGGCGCTCGATGATCGACCTCCCTTCACCATTTAGATAAAAACGGAACCCGGCAGATGCGTACCCACTATTGCGGACAACTCAACAGCTCCCAGATTGGCCAAGAGGTCGAACTCTACGGTTGGTGCCACCGCCGCCGCGACCATGGCGGCGTGATCTTCATCGACCTGCGTGATCGCGAAGGGCTGGCACAGATTGTCTATGATCCCGATCTTCCCGAAGTCTTCGCCAGCGCCGAACAGGTACGCAATGAGTTCGTACTGCGCATCAAGGGGCTGGTACGCGCCCGCCCGGAGGGGACGGTCAACCCCGACCTGGCAAGTGGTGAGATTGAGATTTTAGGGCGCGAGCTGGAGATTCTGAACCGCGCAGAGACCCCGCCCTTTCAGCTCGATGAGCATGAAAAAGTCTCCGAAGAGGTGCGCCTGCGCTACCGCTATATCGACCTGCGCCGCCCCGAGATGCAGGCCCGCATCAAGCTACGCGCAGCGATTGTACGCGCCCTGCGCCACTATCTCGACGGCCACGGCTTTCTCGACATTGAGACCCCGATGCTCACCAAAGCGACCCCCGAAGGGGCGCGTGATTACCTCGTCCCCTCGCGCACCCACCCCGGCCACTTCTTCGCGCTGCCGCAGTCGCCGCAGCTCTTCAAGCAGTTGCTGATGATGGCGGGCATGGATCGCTACTACCAGGTGGTGCGCTGCTTTCGCGACGAAGATCTGCGCGCCGACCGCCAGCCGGAGTTTACCCAGCTCGATATTGAGGTCTCCTTTATGGAGGAGCAGAGCTTTATGGAGCTGATGGAGGGGATGATTCGCGATGTGGTGCAGGAGGTACACGGCATTGCGCTGCCCAACCCCTTTCCACGCATGAGCTATCAGGAGGCGATGCAGCGCTTCGGCTCCGACCGTCCCGACCTGCGCTGCCCGCTGGAGCTGATCGATATCGGCGACCTCATGGCTACGGTGGAGTTTAAGGTCTTCTCCGGCCCGGCGAAAGACCCCAAAGGGCGAGTTGCTGCGCTGCGCCTGCCGGGCGGTGGCAACCTGAGCCGCAAGGAGATCGACGACTACACCAAGTTTGTCGGCATCTACGGGGCCAAGGGGTTGGCCTACATTAAGGTCAATGAGCTGGCCAAGGGCAAAGAGGGGTTGCAATCGCCCATCCTCAAGTTTCTGCCGGATGAGACGGTCGCCACCATCATGGCCCGCACCAAGGCTCAGGATGGCGATTTAGTCTTTTTCGGGGCGGATCGCAGCGGCATCGTCAACGAGGCGCTCGGGGCGCTACGGGTCAAGCTGGGGCAGGATCGCGGACTGCTGGCGAGCGGCTGGCATCCGCTCTGGGTGGTCGATTTTCCGATGTTTGAACACGATGAGCAGAGCGACCGCTGGTACGCCCTCCACCACCCCTTCACCGCCCCTAAAAGCGAGCATATCGACCTGCTGGAGCAGGCCCCTCACGCCTGCTCCTCTCGCGCCTACGATATGGTATTGAACGGCACCGAGATCGGTGGCGGCTCGATCCGTATTCACCAAATGGAGCTACAGCAGCGGGTCTTCCACCTCCTGGGCATTGATGAGGAGCAGCAGCAGGAGAAGTTCGGCTTTCTGCTTAACGCGCTGCGCTACGGCGCACCGCCCCACGGCGGCATGGCCTTCGGCCTGGATCGGCTGGTGATGCTGCTGGTCGGTGCCGAGTCGATTCGCGATGTAATGGCCTTCCCCAAGACCCAGAGCGCCGCCTGCCCCCTCACCTCCGCCCCTTCGGCGGTGAGCGCCGAGCAGTTGCGCGAACTCTCGATTCGACTGCGCAGCTCTTTGGACAAGGAGTGAGAGAGGAGCGATCAACATGAGCAACTCACTGCAAGACCAACTGTTACGAGCCGGGGTGATTGACGAAAAGCGTGCCAAGCAAGCCACCAAGGGAAAAAAGGTGGTAAAACAAAAGCGCAAAAAGGGTACGCCTGCCCCGCCGCCGCCACCGGTGGTCGCTGCCGCCCAGGTGGAGCGGGATCGCGAACTCAACCGCCAGCAGCAACGGCAGCGCGAAGAGCGGGCGCTGGAGGCGCAGATCCGTCAGCTCATCAGTAGCAACCGCGTCGCTGCGTGTGAGGGCGAGATCGGCTACCACTTCGTGGTCGCCAATAAGGTCAAACGCCTCGACCTCACCCCCGAGTGCCACCAGCGCCTCAGCCGTGGCCGTCTCGCCATCGCCCTCCTCGACGAGGAGTTTGTGCTGGTCAGTCGCGAGGTCGGCGAGAAGATCCAGCAGCGCAACCCGGAGCGGGTGGTGCTGGTCGATCCCGACGCTTCGCGTAAAGCGGCGGAGAAGAGCGCCGAGGAAGACCCGTATGCGGCCTATCCGGTTCCTGATGACTTGATGTGGTAAGGGTAGGAAAGTCAATCGCGATAATGGGGAGTCGATGATGTTAGCGAGAGAGGATATCGAGTTTATCAAATCGAACATAGGCGAGTGGTTGGCCGAGCAGTCGCTCGGCAAGCCCCCTGCAGTCTATGAGATTGAGCTGCGCGAACGGATGGTTCGGGTCGAGGAGGCGCTGCGCTATCAGGGCGAGGAGCTAAAAGCGCAACGCGAGCTGATTCGGGATTTTATGGCGCAGGTTGATCGCCGTTTTGAAGAGCTGTGGACGCAGATCGACAGGCGCTTTGAGCAGGTCGATAAACGACTCGATCAAGTTGATAAGCGGCTAGACCAGGTCGATAAACGGCTGGATCAGATCGACAGAAGGCTAGATCAGCAGCACCAGGATATTATGTCCATCCACCATGAACTCAAACGGCAAATGCGTTGGTTTTTTGGAACAACGGTAGCCGTTGGTGGTTTTGTCGTCGCTATTTTACGCCTGTGGCCGCTGTAGCCGAAGCGAGAGCAGCAACCCACACCTCTACTGCGCAAAATCTTTTTGGCATTCTGCGCCAGCATCGTCTACAATTGTCCCATGCAGCGCAAATTACATATTGGCGGGGTTATAGCCTCCCCTGGATGGGAGGTTTTCAATGTCACCCCCGGCGACTACGTCGACCACCTCGGAGATGCCAGTGACCTCTCCCGCTTTGCGGATGAGACCTTCGGCACCCTCTACGCCTCCCACATCCTGGAACATTTCGACTACCGCGACCAGCTCCTCGCCGTGTTGCGCGAGTGGTGGCGGGTATTGCAACCGGGCGGTGAGATCTATATCAGCGTCCCCGACATGGCCACTCTCTGCCACTTTTTTCTCGCTCGCGACCGGGTGGACATCAATGACCGCTTTCAGGTGATGCGCATGATGTTCGGCGGCCACATGGATCCGTATGACTACCACCTCATCGGCTTTGACCAAGATATTTTGGTAGACTACCTGCTGGCAGCGGGATTTGGCGAGTTTCGCCGGGTCTCGGAGTTTGGTTTCTTTGACGATGCCAGCCGTTACCGTTTTCAAAACCAACTCATCAGCCTGAATCTTATTGCGCGTAAGCCAGGGGGAGCGTAGCGGGACTCTCGCTCACCCCTCACCGAGCGCTTCTAGCTCTTCACTGGCCAGCAGCCACGCCTCTTCACTGGCATCCAGCGTGCGTAGCAGCTCGCCCTGCTGGCGCAGTAGCTCTTTCAGCCGCTCCTTCTCGCTCTCCTGGTAGATCGCCGGGTCGGCGAGCTGCTGCTCCAGCGTCGC
>SLIM01000113.1 GCA_007135625.1 Gammaproteobacteria bacterium | reverse complement strand
TGCGCATTGGCGGGGCGGTGGTTTCGACGAAACATGCCAACTTTATCATTAACAGCGGCAGTGCCAAGGCTGCTGAGATTGAGCAGTTGATGGAGAGGGTGCGTTGCCGGGTGGCGGAGCGCTTCGGGATCTGGCTGGAGAGCGAGGTGCGCATTGTGGGTGAGGTGGAGAACAGCGAACTAGAGCGTGGAGGAGCGCAGAAAGGTGAGTCAGATGGGTGATGGTAAGCGATTTGGTAAGGTTGCGGTGCTCTACGGTGGCTGGGCCGCCGAGCGCGAGGTGTCGCTACAGAGCGGGCGGGCGGTGCTGGAAGCGCTGCTGCGTTGTGGGGTAGATGCCCACGGTGTTGATGCGGGTCGCGATCTTCTGACGGTACTGGCCGCTGGTCGCTTTGAGCGGGCGTTTGTGGTGCTGCATGGGCGCGGCGGTGAGGATGGGGTGGTGCAGGGGGCGCTCGATCTGGTCGGGCTGCCTTATACCGGTAGCGGGGTGATCGGCTCGGCTCTGGGGATGGACAAGTACCGCTGCAAGCTGCTGTGGCAGGGGGCGGGACTTCCGACCCCGCCTTTTGAGCTGTTACAGCGCGAGAGCGATCTAACGGCGGCGGCGGCACTCGGATTTCCGTTGATGGTCAAACCGGTACATGAAGGTTCTAGCATCGGCATGAGCAAGGTGGATGACCCGACGGCACTTGCCGCCGCGTGGCAACTGGCGAGCCGCTACGATATGGCGGTATTGGCCGAGCGCTGGGTGAGCGGTAAGGAGTATACTGCTGCGACTCTGGCGGGTGTCGCGCTGCCGCTGATCCGGCTAGAGACTCCCCGGGCCTTTTACGACTATGCCGCGAAGTACCACGCCGATTCGACCCGCTACCTCTGCCCCTGCGGCCTTGATGCAGCGCTGGAGTCACGCTTGCAGCAGTTAGCGCTACAGGCCTTTACGCTGGCCGGAGGGGCGGGCTGGGGGCGGGTCGATCTGCTGCTGGATGAGGCGGCCCAGCCTTGGTTGATTGAGGTGAACACGGTGCCTGGAATGACCGATCATAGCTTGGTGCCGATGGCGGCGCAGGCAGCGGGTCTCGATTTTGAGCAACTGGTGATGCGAATCCTGGAAACCACCCTCCCGGCAGCGTCGGAAGAGTACCCGAGGGAGCCGCAGGCTGGGGCCGATGCCGCGAATTGAGAGCTTTCGCCCGCGCTCCCCGACCACGCAACGGAGCCGCTGGCGACCGCTGCGGGCGCTGTTTGCCTGGACGCTAACCGTAGCGGTGGTGGGTGGCTTGGCGTGGGCCGGTTGGAGTAAGCTCCTCGATCCCACCTTTTTACCCATTCAGGTGGTCGGGATCGAGGGGGAGCTGCGCCACTTGCGCCCGGATGATCTGCGGCAGCAGCTCTCCCCACTGCTCCAGACCGGGCTGATCGGGATCGATGTGCATGCCGTCGCTACTGCGGTCGAGTCACTGCCTTGGGTCGAACAGGTGACGGTGCGGCGAATGTGGCCTGATAAGCTGGAGCTGACGATTCAGGAGTTCACCCCACTGGCTCGCTGGAATGAGCTGGATCTGGTGAATGCCGAGGGGGTCGCCTTCACCCCCTCTGCCGATCAGATCCCCAACGGGTTGCCTTGGCTCTGGGGGCCGGAGGGGAGCAGTCAGCGGGTGACCGCACGCTATCTGACGATGAGCGGGGCGCTGGAGGAGCTGGGGCTGGAGCTGCGCATCCTGCGCCTCAATGAGCGTCGCTCGTGGAGCTTCGAGACAGCAGACGGGATGCAGGTCAAGATCGGCCAGATTGAGGTGGAGCAGCGCTTTCAACGGCTGCTGGTGGCCTACCCCCAACTGCGCGATCGGCGCAGTGGGGAGGTGCTGATGATGGATTTTCGTTACCCCAACGGGGTGGCAGTACGCTGGAGTAGCGGTTCTTTCCGCAAGTGATGGTGACACAGTGAACGAGCAACGGATCGAGCGAAGAGGTGGACGAGTGACCCGCAGGAGCGATGCAACGGTGATCGTCGGCCTGGATGTTGGCACCTCCAAGGTGGTCGCGATTGTCGGCGAAATGCAGCCGGATGGCCTGATCGAAATCACCGGCATCGGCTTCCACCAGTCACGCGGGCTGAAGAAGGGGGTGGTGGTCAATATCGACTCCACTGTACAGTCGATTCAACGGGCGGTGGAAGAGGCGGAGCTAATGGCCGGGGTGGAGATTCGCTCGGTTTATGCCGGTATTGCCGGGAGCCACATTCGCAGCCTCAACTCCCACGGCATTGTGGCGATTAAGGATCACGAGGTGACTCAGTACGATGTGGATCGGGTGATTGATGCCGCTCGCGCCGTGGCGATTCCAGCGGATCAAAAGATTTTGCACATTCTGCCCCAGGAGTTCATCATTGATGACCAGGATGGGATTCGTGAGCCGGTCGGGATGTCGGGGGTACGCCTGGAGACCAAAGTCCACATGGTTACCGGAGCAGTTAGCGCGGCACAAAATATCGTAAAGTGCGTTGAGCGCTGCGGCCTGTTGGTCGAGGATCTGATTCTGGAGCAACTCGCCTCTAGCTATGCGGTATTGACCGAAGATGAGAAGGAGCTGGGGGTCTGCTTGGTCGATATCGGCGGCGGCACCACCGATATTGCGGTATTCACCGAAGGTTCGATCCGCCACACTTCGGTGATTCCGATTGCCGGTGACCAGGTGACCAATGATATTGCGGTGGCGCTGCGCACCCCGACCCAGCACGCCGAGGAGATCAAGGTTAACTATGGTTGCGCCCTGACCCAACTGGCCGCTTCCCAAGAGATTATTGAGGTGCCGAGTATCGGCGAGCGGGCCTCGCGACGGCTCTCGCGCCAGACCCTCGCGGAGGTGATCGAACCGCGCTATGAAGAGCTGCTCTCCCTGGTGCAGACCGAGCTACGGCGTAGCGGTTTTGAGGATCTCATCGCCGCCGGGATTGTCCTCACCGGCGGTAGCGCCAAGATGGAGGGGGTTGTGGAGCTGGCTGAAGAGGTTTTTCACATGCCGGTACGGGTCGGGCTACCGCAGTATGTGGCCGGGCTTTCGGAGGTGATTAAGAATCCCATCTACTCTACCGGGGTCGGGCTGCTGCTCTTTGGTGGCTCCAATAAGTACGGTCGGGTACGCGACTTGCCTGAATATGTGGGTGTGAAAGCGGTCTGGGAACGCATGAAGAGTTGGTTTCAGGGAAACTTTTAGGTAGAATAAGCGAGTGAAAAATTACCGATATCGCAAAAAATAGTTTACAAGCGGACCAATGCGCCTCTATGCTAGGGGAGCAGGGCGCTGTAGGCCTGCTGAACCCCCCTTAGTCGCCAAGGTGATTAGAGTATCATCGTACAGCAGGGATGCGAGGGCAGCGAGCATGGCGATGCCTTCAGACACTACAGTTGATGTAATTCAGTGGGCCGGATTTTACGAGGAGAATTAAGGTTATGTACGAGCTTGTGGAAGCGTGTAGTCAAAATGCAGTGATCAAGGTGATGGGGGTCGGCGGCGGTGGTGGCAACGCAGTTAGCCATATGCTCGATGGGAATATCGAGGGGGTTGACTTTATCTGCGCCAACACCGATGCACAAGCGCTCAAGAGCAATCGCGTGCGCACCCTGCTGCAGATCGGTGCTAACGTCACTAAGGGGCTAGGGGCCGGGGCCAATCCCGAGGTTGGGCGCGAGGCGGCACTAGAGGATAAGGAGCGGATTCAGGAGGCACTCTCGGGTACCGACATGCTCTTCATTACCGCCGGCATGGGTGGCGGCACCGGCACCGGGGCCGCCCCAGTGGTCGCCGAAGTCGCCCGTGAGATGAAGATTCTCACCGTCGCCGTGGTCACCAAACCATTTCCTTTTGAAGGCAGAAGGCGGATGGAGGTCGCCAATCGCGGCATTGACGAACTCGCCCAGCACGTTGATGCCCTGATTATTATCCCCAACGAAAAGCTTCTTAGCACTCTCGGTAAGGATGTCAGTCTGCTCGGTGCCTTTAAGGCCGCTAACAATGTGCTGCAAGATGCCGTCACCGGCATCGCTGAACTGATCACCCGTCCCGGTCTGATTAACGTCGACTTTGCCGATGTCAAAACCGTGATGTCTGAAATGGGCATATCCATGATGGGTATCGGTCGCGCCAAGGGGGAAAACCGCGCCCGCGTTGCCGCTGAAGAGGCGATCAATAGCACTCTGCTGGAAGATATCGAACTCTCCGGTGCCAAGGGAATCCTGGTCAACATCACCGCCGGACTCGATCTCACCATCGGTGAGTTTGACGAGGTCGGCAGTACCGTGCGCGAGGTCGCCGCCGATGATGCTACCGTGGTGATCGGTACCGCCCTCGACCCCGATCTGCAAGACGAACTGCGGGTCACCGTGGTCGCCACCGGTCTCGGCGGCGGACAGGTGCGCTACGAACACCACCACCAGGCCAGCAGCAGTCGCCAGCAGGCGCAGGTGGCGGCTGCTACCCCCCCCTCCCGTCAGCCGCTGCGCGGTAGCCGCCAGCAGGAGCAGGCACCACCGGTGCAACTGGTCTCCAACAATAGCGAGTCGCGAGACTCCTTTAACCGTGACCTGCCCCCGCAGCGCGATGAGCCAGCCCCGACACGCACGCCGCAACGGCGTGACAGCACCGCCGCCAAGCGCTATGTCGATGCCGCCAAGTCTAACGATATGGATTACCTCGACATTCCCGCCTTCCTGCGCCGCCAGGCCGACTAACCCAGCGGCATTTCACCCCCCCTGCCCAGGGCACGGGGGGCTACTCTGTTTGCAACCGCCCGCCCCCTGGAGACCCGGCTATGACCGCACCCCCGATCCGTATCGCCACCCGCAAATCACCCCTCGCCCTATGGCAAGCCGAATATGTCGCCGCCCGTCTGCGCCAGCTTCACCCCGGCCTGGCCACTGAGATTATCGGCATGAGTACCCGTGGCGATAAGATCCTTGATACCCCGCTCTCCAAGATCGGAGGAAAAGGGTTATTTGTTAAAGAGCTGGAGCAGGGAATCTTGGCCGGAGAGGCGGATCTGGCAGTCCACTCGATGAAGGATGTACCCGTAGAGTTTCCCGACGGTCTTCACCTTGCGGTGATTCTGCAGCGTGAAGACCCTCGCGATGCCTTCGTCTGCAACCATTACGACGATCTGATGGAGCTGCCGCTAGGGGCCGTCGTCGGCACCGCTAGCCTGCGTCGCCAGTGCCAGATCGCCGCCCGCCGCCCCGATCTGCGCATTGAAGTGCTGCGCGGTAACGTTAACACCCGCCTGCGTAAACTTGACGACGGCGAATTTGCCGCCATCCTGCTCGCCGCCTCGGGACTTAAGCGCCTCGAATTTGACTCCCGTATCCGCCGCCTGCTCCCCCCCGAAGAGAGTCTCCCCGCTATCGGTCAGGGTGCGCTCGGGATCGAATGCCGCTGCGATGATGCCTACCTCCACCAGCTCCTCGCACCGCTTCACCACCTGCCCACCGCTCACTGCGTCGAGGCCGAGCGGGCGATGAATCGCCGCCTGCAGGGCGGCTGCCAGGTGCCTATCGGCGGCTACGCCCTCCTCAACGACCAAGGCGAGCTGTGGCTGCGCGGCCTAGTCGGCACCCCCGACGGCACCACCCTGATTCGTGGAGAGCGGCGCGGCACACCCGAAGAGCGCGAAGTCCTCGGCAACGACCTCGCCGAAGAGCTACTGGCCCAAGGGGCAGCAACTATCCTCAATGCGCTGTATGAGGATTCTCGGTGAGCAAGGTGGGTAAGGTTGAGCGGGGTGGAC